>CAMOCU010000011.1 GCA_946610835.1 uncultured Clostridia bacterium
GCAAAATGAGCCCGTCCGCGCTCGATATCGGCGGCAGCGCGCTGGCTGTGTCGCAATTCACGCTGTGTGCCGACTGCCGCAAAGGCAACCGTCCCTCCTTTACCGGTTCCGCCGCGCCCGAAGAAGCCAAAGCGCTCTATGCGCATTTTGCCGCGCGTCTGCGTGCCGAAGGCGTTCCGACGGCCGAAGGCGTTTTTGCCGCCGATATGCAGGTTTACATCCAAAACGACGGTCCGGTCACGATTTGGCTGGATTCTGATATTTTCAAACAAAGCCGGAGATAACCTATGAACGTATATACTCTCCCCTTAGGGCCGCTTGCCGCCAACTGCTATGTGTTTGCAGACGACGACGGCAACGGCGTGGTCATTGATCCGGGAACGGACAGTGCGCCGCTGCGTGATCTCTTGCGCGAGCATGTGCGCACGCTGCACTATATTCTGTTGACCCACGGCCATGCCGACCACATCGGCGGCGCAGCAGCGATGCGGGAAACAACCGGCGCGCCCATTGCGATCGGTGCGCTCGACAGCCCGTATACCGACAGCGCACTTTGCATGGCCGCAGACATCGGCATGCCCTTTACCCCTTTTCGTGCAGACATACTGCTGCAGGAGGGCGATACGGTTGATTTTGCATCACATTCACTGCGCGTGCTCCATACGCCCGGACACACACCCGGCGGCGTCTGCTATCTTGACGAGCCGGATCGGCTGCTGTTTACGGGCGACACGCTGTTCTGCCTGACGGCAGGCCGGACAGATTTCCCCGGCGGCAGCCACCAACAGATGCTCGAATCGCTGACACGCCTGCGCAATCTCGAAGGGGATTACACCGTTTATCCCGGCCATGAGCGTGCCACCACACTCGCGCACGAACGTGTTCGCAATTTGTTCATGCGCAGATTGGGGGATCGCCGATGATCCTTTTGAATCTGCAGGGACATGATTTTCATTATGAAGCGGAAAACATCGTGCGCGTTTTTTACCCGGACGAACAGATACGTGTCGTCTATGATGAACCGCCGCAGGGTCGCTTGACCTCCCGCATGGAAAAAAGCGGAAATATATTTTGCCTGACGGCACAATGGGACGGTGAAACACAAACCGATACCCTGCCGGCCGATGTGCCGGATCTTGCCGCGCGGCAGGAACTGATGATGGCCACAACACTGTACCGTCTGCTGAGCAAACGGACGGGATATGTTCCCGCTTGGGGTATTCTTACAGGTGTGCGTCCGTCCAAACTCATGCACACGCTCACGCGGGAGATGGGCGACGAGGGCGCACAGCGGTATTTTCGCGACACGCTGCTTGTGCGCGAAAACAAAACGGCGCTCGCCGCTGCTGTTGCACGTCAGGAAGCGCCGATCCTTGCCTCATCCAGCCGCGATTCTTACAGCTTGTATCTTTCCATCCCCTTTTGCCCTTCCAGATGCAGTTACTGTTCCTTCGTTTCCCATTCCATCACCGGTTCCGGCGCCAAAAAGCTGATTGATCCGTATGTCGGACTGCTGTGCCGCGAGCTGCAGCAAACCGGAGAGATCGCTGCGTCGCTGGGTCTGCGGCTCGAATCGGTCTACATCGGCGGCGGCACGCCGAGCATTCTCTCCGCCGCACAGCTGCGGCAGGTCTGCAGCGCCGTCGCGGACAGTTTTCCCTTGCCGACAGCACGGGAATTCACGGTCGAGGCAGGCCGTCCGGACACGATCGACGCGGACAAACTGCGCGCTCTGCGCGATGCCGGCGTTACACGCATCAGCATCAATCCGCAAACACTCAACGACGATGTGCTCACGCATATCGGCCGCCGGCACACCGCACAGCAGATGCTCGATGCATTCCGCCTTGCCCGGGAAATCGGATTTGACAACATCAACACCGATCTGATCGCCGGGTTGGAAACGGACACGCCTGCCTCCTTTCACCGCACGCTCGAGGGTATTCTCGCGCTCGAGCCGGAGAATATTACCATTCACACACTCGCGCTCAAACGCTCCGCGCGCATGGTCACCGAGGACAAGGCCGCTGCCACGGGCGGTATGGCTGTGGCGCAAATGCTCGAGGATGGGCAGCACCTTTGCACTGCAGGCGGATATGTGCCGTATTACATGTACCGTCAGACCCGCTCTGTGGGCAATTTTGAAAACGTCGGCTGGTGCCGTCCGGGTTACGAGGGTCTGTACAACATCTTCATGATGGAAGAGTGTCACACAGTGCTTGCCTGCGGCGCGGGCGCGGTCACAAAGCTGCGCGATCCGGACAGCACGCATTTGGAACGGATCTTCAATTTCAAATATCCCTACGAATATATCAGCCGTTTTGACGAGTTGACCGCACGCAAAGCGCGTATAAAAGAGTTCTATCAGGAATACATTATAAAGACAACACCGCAAAGGAAGTGATCGATTGTCTACATCCTCAAGCAAAAAACAGACAATGCTCAACGGAGCGCTGATCCTCGCCGTATCCACGGTCGTGGTCAAACTGATCGGCGCACTGTATAAAATTCCGCTGACCAGCCTTTTCGGCGGCGTGGGCAGAGGGTATTTCAACGCGGCGTACAACATCTATACCCCCATTTTTGCCATTTCCATGGCCGGTCTTCCGGTTGCCGTTTCGCGACTGACCAGCGAAAGCATGTCGCTTGGCCGATTCGGGGAGGTACGCCAGATTCACCGTGTATCCACCAGACTTTTCCTCATCACAGGATGCATCGGCACGGCGCTGCTGTTTTTGCTGTCGTATCCGTATGTGCATTTTGTTGCGAGTATAAATGCGCTGCCGTCGATCCTTGCGGTTGCGCCGTCGGTCTTTTTCTGCTGCGCAATGTCTTCGTACCGCGGCTATTACGAAGGACTGCGGAACATGATACCGACCGCTGTCTCCCAGGTTATCGAAGCGCTCGGCAAGCTGGTGCTGGGCATCGGGCTTGCGTGGGGCGTGATGCAGATCGGCCTGCGGCAATATGAAAATACGGGACGCGTGTTCGGCAAAGCGGCCGACAGTCTTGATGTGGCGTACAGCTATATTTATCCCTACACCGCCGCGGCGGCCATCCTCGGCGTGACAATCGGCACGGTCGTCGGGCTGATCTATCTCATACTGCGGCACAAGATCCGCGGCGACGGCATCGACCGCACACAGCTCATCAATTCCCCGACGCAAAGCACCGACCGGGAAATTGCGCGGCGGATCATTACCTTTGCAGTACCGATGGTCATCGGCTCGCTGATCACCAACATCACCAATCTGATCGACACAGCAACTGTGCAGCGCCGGCTGGAGGATGCATTCCGTGCCGCACCTGAAATCGTCAAATCCATGTATGCCTATTCTCTCCGGACATCCGGCACACTGGACAAAGATATACCGACCTACCTGTACGGCACGTACGGCGCGGCGCTCGATTTCCGCAATTTGATCCCGACAATCACCATGTCGCTGGGCATCAGCGTCCTGCCGGTACTTTCTGCCGCGTGGGCGGTCAAGGACAAAGAGCAGCTGCGTACCAATATCGAATCCGTGCTGCGTGTGACGATGCTCATCGCGCTGCCCGCCGGATTCGGCATGGCGGTTCTTGCCTCGCCCATTCTCAGCCTGCTGTACGGCAGCCACCCGGACATTGTTCCGATCGCTGCTCCGATCATGGCTGTCTACGGTTACGCCACTGCGCTCATGGCCGTATCCACGCCGATCGCCAATATGCTGCAGGGAATCGGGCGAACTGACGTCCCCGTCAAGGCGGCAATCGCCGGCGCGGTGGTCAAAATCTTCTGCAACTATATTCTTGTTGGCAATCCGCGGTTCAACATCAACGGTGCGCCCATTGGCTCCATCGCATGTTATATTGTCATTGTGGCGATCAACCTGTTCTATCTGCTGCAGGTCAGCCGCGTGCGCGTGCGCGTCGGTTCCATCCTGCTCAAGCCTCTGCTGTGCGCGGCATGCAGCGCCGGCGCGGCATGGGGAACGTTCCGCCTTTGCGGCCGTTTTCTGCCCGCAGGTGTGCCGCACGCAGACTTAATCGGGCTTGCCGCAGCTGTCGGAGCGGCAGTGATTGTGTATCTGGCAACGCTGCTGCTGTTCAAAGGACTGTCCAAAGAGGATATTTCTATGCTTCCAAAAGGAGAAAAAATTGCAAAAGTACTTGAAAAATATAAAGTTTTGGGGTAAAATGGTTTTTGCTTTCTGTTAAAAGGAGTTAATGTGGCTTATGATCGACAATTTTGAATTCAAATCCCGTTATGATCTTGCGGATCTGCTGCACATCATGCAGTGTCTGCGCGCCCCGGGCGGCTGCCCGTGGGACGCGGCACAGACCCACGAGAGCATCAAAAAGAATCTGATCGAGGAAACGTACGAGGTCATCGAGGCCATCAACAAACAGGATCGGGATCTGCTGCTTGAGGAGCTGGGCGATCTACTGCTTCAGGTGGTTTTCCACGCAGAGATGGAAAACGAAAAGGGCAATTTCAATTTTGACGACGTATGCAACGGCGTCTGCCAGAAGCTTGTTGAACGGCACCCGCATGTATTCGGAACTGTCCGGGCAGACAATGCAGAGGAAGCATTGTCCAGCTGGGACGAGGTCAAGCGCAAAAAGAAAGGACAGAAAAAAGGCAGCGTCCCCATGCTGTCCATTCCTCGTGAACTTCCGGCGCTCATGCGTGCGGACAAAGTGCAGACAAAAGCCAAAAAAGTCGGCTTTGACTGGCCGGACATCTCCGGCGCACTGGACAAGCTCGAAGAAGAAACCGTCGAACTTAAGCAAGCCATCGACTCCGGAAACGCCGCAGAAATCTCCATGGAACTGGGCGACCTGCTGTTCAGCGCTGTCAACGTCTCCCGGTTCGTCGGCTGCGACGCCGAGGAAGCGCTCACTGCCTCCACAGACAAGTTCATCGCACGTTTCCAAAAACTCGAAGCACTCGCTGCTGAACGCGGTCTCGATCTGGAAACCGCTTCTCTGGCACAGATGGACGCCCTGTGGGACGAGATCAAATCAAAATGAATGCGGTTCGCGCCGTATTTATCCGTAAACCGTAAAAATATTTTTGGAGGATGTAATCATGAACAAAACAGAATTGATTCAGGCTGTCGCTGCAAAAGCGGAACTGGACAAGAAAACCGCTGACAAAGCTGTCAACGCCATTGTGAGCGCAATCTCCGATGCTCTGGCCGCCGGCGAAAAAGTACAGCTTATCGGCTTCGGCACGTTCGAAGTACGCGAAAAGGCTGAAAAGCTTGCCCGTAACCCCAGAACAGGCGAAAACGTCACAGTTCCTGCCCGCAAAGTTCCCACGTTCAAAGTCAGCACACAGCTCAAAAGCGCTGTCAACAACGACTGATTGCTGTCAATTCATCTGCACTGATGCAGAGGGGTGTTCTGCGGAGCACCCCTTTTCTGTTTCTTTTGCAATTCATAGACGAAAGGAAGGTCGTTTATGCGGCTGGACAAATATTTGAAAGTTTCGCGGCTCGTCAAGCGCCGCACGGTGGCCAACGAATTATGCGACGCCAAGCATGTGTCCGTCGGCGGTAAAGTCGCCCGCGCCTCCTACGAGGTCAAAGTCGGCGACGTGATCGAGATCCAGATGGGTCAAAACTGCATCCGCGCCGAGGTGCTGCAGGTGAGCGAATACGCCACCAAAGAGAATGCAGGCAACATGTATCGCCTGCTTTCCTGAAAGGATTCTTGAACAAACGGAGATAGATCAGATGATACTCAATGTTTTGACTGCATTTTCTACCCGCTACGGCAGCGACCCGGAACTGGTGCTTGCCGGCGGCGGCAATACATCCGCCAAGGAGGACGGCGTGCTGTATGTCAAAGCGTCCGGCACGGCGCTCTCACACATCACGAAAGACGGTTTTGTCGCCATGGATCGCGCTAAACTCCGTGCGATCATGGACAAAACCTACCCGTCCGATGACGGCCCGCGCGAGCAGGCTGCCCTCGCCGATTTGATGGATGCGCGTTTGCCCGGACAGGGCAGCAAACGCCCGAGCGTGGAAACACTGCTGCACAGTCTGTTTCCCATGCGGTATGTGCTGCATCTGCACCCTGCGCTTGTCAACGGCATGACATGCGCACGCGATGGCGCGGCATGGTGCGCCAAACTGTTCCCGGACGCCGTATGGATCGGCGAGAGCAAACCCGGTTACATGCTCGCCAAAAACTGCAAGACTGTGCTTGACGCATACCACGCCGCATACGGCCGGGACGCGTCGCTGCTTTTCTTACAAAATCACGGTGTGTTTTTTTCCGCGGACGATCCGCAGACGCTCGACGACATGCTGCAACACGTTTTGCAGACCCTGCGCAAACAGTGCGACATTCTTCCGGATCTGACAGATACTGTCTGCGCGGACACAGCTTTCAGCAAAGCGCTGGCCGAATTGTACGGCAGTAACGCCGTGTGCCGATTCTCCGGCTGTGCGGATGCACTGCATTTTGCCGAAAGCAAGGACACTATGACGCCGCTGCGCGAGCCGTTTACCCCAGACCACATTGTCTATTGCCGCGCGCATCCGCTGTATCTTGCTGATACAAAAAATGCTGCCGATGCATTTGCACAGTACCGCACTGCACACGGATATGCGCCGCGCGTGGTGTTTGTCCGCGGACAGGGCGTGTATACCGTTGCTGAATCAGACAGCCGTGCAGACACAGCGCTGCAGCTTGCACTGGACAGTATTAAAATCGCCCGCTATGCCGAAAATTTCGGCGGCGCTTCCCCCCAGCGTCCTGCGTTGACCGATTTTATCGTTCACTGGGAAGTCGAGGCATATCGTGCCAAGCAGGCAAAGTAAACAATAGGAGACGTCATGGATACACTGCAATTCCTGAATGCCCCTACAGCAGCCGAACGGCTGGAGAACCTGCGGCAGCTGATCGCGCAAGAGTCAGCCGCGCCTGCCTTTTCCGATGTATATGTCAACAATCATATACACACCACCTACTCTTTTTCGCCCTATTCCCCAACTGCGGCGGTTTATTTTGCGCGGCGCGCAATGTTGCCGACTGCCGGAATCGTTGACCACGACTCCATTGCCGGAGCGCGTGAATTTCTGCAGGCGAGCAGGATCGCAGGCGTTGCGGCAACCATAGGGATGGAATGCCGGGTGCGGATGGACGGTACGCCGCTGGAAGATCGGTATATCAACAACACCGATCAAAAGGGACTGGCCTATATGGTGCTGCACGGCGTACCGCACGGACAAATCGACACACTGCAGAATTTCTTTGCTCCCCTGCGCGAAAAACGCAACGAACGCAACCGCCGCATGACAGAAAACATCAATACGCTGCTCGCAGCCGAAGGAATCTGTCTCGATTTCGACCACGACGTGCTGCCGCTGTCGCAATATGCCGACGGCGGAACCGTCACGGAACGGCATTTGATTTTTGCGCTGTGTCAAAAAATTTCCGCACTGTACAGAAGGGATCAAACAGCCGGTTTTGTCCGCGACGCGCTCGGCGTGCCGTTGACCGAAAAGCAGCAAATTCTGCTCGCCGATCCGGATAACCCGCATTTTCTGTACGATCTGCTGGGTGTGCTGAAAAGTGCGTTCATCGCGCGCGTATATGTCCCGGCCACAGATGAATGCCTGCATGTGCGCGAACTTGCCGCACTTGCCAAACGAACCGATTCCCTGCTTTGCTACGCCTATTTGGGCGATGTTGCCAACAGTGTAACAGGCGACAAACGCGCCGGTCAGTTCGAGGACGGATACCTGCCCGAACTGTTTGACGTTCTGCGTCAATTCGATGTCGACGCCGTAACATACATGCCCTCGCGCAACAGCGCACAGCAGCTTGAACGCATCCAGAAAATGTGCTGCGAGCGCGGATTTTTACAGATTTCCGGCGAGGATATCAATTCTCCGCGCCAGTCTTTCATCTGTCCGCAGCTGAACGCGCCGCAATTCCGCCATCTGACAGATGCAACGTGGGCGCTGATCGAACGCGAACAAGCGCGCTCTTAAAGGCAGCGCTGAAAGGATTTGCCCATTCCGGAAAGGAGATTCTTTACATGAAAAGATCCGCTTCGCTGCTGCTCGTTGTGTGCCTGCTGCTCTGTACCTGCATGACCGGCGCACAGGCGGCAGAAAACAAAGTCTACGCGCTGACCATGGGCGTGCACAAATATGCCGCCAACCACACCGTGACCGACGGTTCCTCGATCGGCAAGGTCACCTATCTGCGCCACAAGGACGGTTCCACCGGTTCCGTCAACCGCATTTACGACATTGAACCGGGCGAAAAATTTACGCTCACGACCGAGCTGAACCCCGATCAAAAAGGCTTTTACACCTTCGTATGCTGGCTGGATATAGACAGCGCAATCGTCAGTTCCGACCCTGTGCTGGAAGTCACTATGGACAGTTCCAAGGCCTACTTCGCCGCGTATGCCGAAAACGCCAGCCGCCATCTTGTCACCTATAAAGTTACGGACGGCGAGGGCAGCGTTTCCATCGCCTCCGACCGCGGAATATATACCGGCGTCGGCTGCGCGAGTGTGCTACACGGCGCATCCGCAACGGTGAAGATTTCCCCCGCGAAAGAATACTCTGCATACGCTCTCGTTGTCGGCGGCAAACGCGTGAGCATGCTGGGTTACACGGCACGCTCCCTGGCTCATGCGGCAAAATCAGCGGACTTCAAAGGCGTTTTTCAAGCGATCCTTAACTGCGTCAAGTATCTGATCGGTCTGGACGCAACATACACGATCCCTTCGGTCACAGAAGATATTCTTGTAGAGATCAGCTTCTTTAAACCGTATTTACTGCGAACAAAGAAATAATTTATATTTTTTCTACATCTTCCCTGCATAAGCTGTAAACACACGTGCATACTAAAAGCAAAAGGCAGAGAAGGAGTTGAATAGAATGCTGGACAGGATCTCACTGATCCTTGTAGTGATCGGCGCGCTGAACTGGGGCAGCATCGGTCTGTTTCAGTTCGACATTGTTGCCTGGATCTTTGGCGGTCAGGGCGCAGTAGTCAGCCGGATCATTTACACATTGGTTGCCCTCGCGGGCGTCTGGTGTCTGTCCCTGCTGTTTCGGGAGAACGCGCTTCTCACCGAATCCGGCGGCGACGACGCAGGCCGATAATATCCCCGTCAAAAAGGACGCGTGCCGAAGCGGTACACGTCCTTTTTCGCTGCTGCACACTGTTTGCAAACGACGATTTGATCCTCTGCGCAGCTTGACATTCCACAGCGCATTCTATATAATGAATATAATAATATGTCCGCTGCTGCAGTTCGGAGCGGCAGACAGACAACGGAGGCAAAAAAGATATGGAACTCAAAGGTATCCTCGACCGCATTATTGCGTTTTTCTCGGCAATTCTGCTGCTGTTTGGCGTGCGGCTGCCTGCCCGCGATCCGGTCATCCCCACAGGCCCCTGCACAGCACAAATCTCCGTCTCCTTTACCGATGATACTGCCGGTTCAGCCGCCGGTTCAATTACGCTGCAGGCCGACCAGGACGGCCGCTATACATTGTACTGGGGCAACGAACAAGACGAAAAACTGACCGCACAAGCCGCCGACCGTACTGTACCGTATACGGAATTTCTCACAGTGGATGTACAAAACGGCGAAGGCAGTGCGCAAACGCCGAATTTTCTGGCGATTCCTGCCGGTGCGCACTCGATTCTCGCCTACGGCGGCGAGACGCTCGCCGGAACGTTCCCGCTCCCGAAGGAAAAAGCGGACGCGCAGGCGTATACATACAGCTTCGGCACGCTCAGCGATGTGCATTTCAATCGCTACAACAAGTCCGGCACAGGCGACGACGCCATGATCACGTTTCCGAATGCGCTGGACTTTTTTGAGGATTTCGATGTGTCCATGGTCGCAATGACCGGCGATCTGTCCGCCTTCGGCGAAGAGGACGCATTCCGGAAATTCCACGACATTGCCGCAAACTATGATTTCCCGGTTTACACCTGCAAGGGCAACCATGACTGCTATTACAAATACAAGCTGGAAAGCTGGCAAAAATACATCAACCCCGGTGTGTACAGCGCGGAAAAAGCGGAGGGCGTGGTCGAAGTTGCGAAAAACGGCTTGGACTTTGTGTATTGCGGCGAGCGCACACACGGCGATGTGTTTATCTTTTTCAGTCAGGTGGGCGGATTGTATCCGGCGCTGCCGCTGGTCACGGATGCGCAGCTCGATTGGCTTGAACAACAGCTCGAAACCTACAAAGATAAGCGTGTATATCTGTTTTTCCACACATTCCTCAACGCGCCCTCCGGCAACCCTTACATGGGCGAGGGCAACCTGATGACCAAAACTTTCAGCCACTATCTCCTGCCGTTTACAACCGGCACACGCGATGAAGTACGTTTTCGCGCGCTGCTGAATACATACAAAAACGTGACGTTCTTCAACGGCCATTCCCATTGGGCGCACTATCTGCAAAGCATCAACCCGAATCTGAATATCACCGATTACGACGGTACGACCGCCACGATGGTACATATTTCCAGCGTCTCTTCACCGCGTATCAGCTCCGATACAACGTTGCTTTGGACATCGGACACCATGAAGCGTTCCGAGGGGTATCTTGTAACGGTCTACGCGGATCATTATGTGCTGACCGCGTGCGATTTTCTGCAAAATCAAATGCTTGCATACGCTACCTACATTGTGGAGAAATAATATGATTGGAATTCTGGATATTGGCGGCGGGCTGCGCGGCATTTACGGTGCAGGCGTATTGGATCGCTGTCTGGATGAAG
>CAMOCU010000012.1 GCA_946610835.1 uncultured Clostridia bacterium
GACGGAAAAAGATCCATTCCTTCGTGCGCATCGGATTGAATCAGTGCTTCCTTAGAAACGTGCGTCGGACGCACAGCAAAAAGCCGACGCTGGCGGGCGCTTTGAACGCTTCGTTTGCATCGGCTTGTTTGAATTCTGTTCGGGAAAGCGGATCAATCCCGCTTAAAAATATCTCTTGTGTATACCTTTTCTTCTACGTCGTCAAGACACGGATCGTATCGGTTGGCTATGATGCAGTCTGACATTTTTTTGAACTGTTCAAGATCGTTTACGATCACGGAGCCGAAAAACGTGGAGCCGTTCTCAAGCGTTGGCTCGTACACAATTACAGTGGCGCCCTTCGCTTTGATCCGTTTCATTACGCCCTGAATGGAGCTGTGGCGGAAATTGTCGCTGCGGCTCTTCATCGTCAGCCGGTATACGCCGATCACAACGGCCTTTTCTCTGTCCGCGCTGTAGTCGGTGCTGCCCGGATAATATCCCGCCTTTTCCAGCACTCTGTCCGCGATAAAATCTTTGCGTGTGCGGTTGGAGCTGACAATGGCGCTCATCATATCCTGCGGGACAGAGTCGTAATTGGCCAGCAGCTGCTTGGTATCCTTGGGCAGGCAGTACCCGCCGTAGCCAAAGGACGGATTGTTGTAATGCGACCCGATGCGCGGATCCAGACAAACGCCCTGAATGATCTGCTGCGTGTCCAGCCCCTTCATTTCCGCGTATGTGTCCAGTTCGTTGAAATACGACACACGCAGCGCAAGATACGTATTGGCAAAAAGCTTGACCGCTTCGGCCTCAGTAAAGCCCATATACAGCGTCGGGATATTCTCCTTCAGCGCACCCTGCTGCAGCAGCGCCGCGAATGCGTGCGCCTGCTCGACCAACCGCGCATCCTGCTCGTCGATGCCGACAATGATCCGGGAGGGATATAAGTTGTCGTACAACGCCTTGGATTCCCGCAGGAACTCCGGGCTGAAAAGGATATTGCGGCTGCCTGTTTTTTCGCGAATCATTTGTGTGAATCCGACAGGAACCGTGCTTTTGATCACAATGACTGCATCCGGATTGTGCTGCAGAACGAGCCGGATCACATTCTCCACGGCGGAGGTATCAAAAGTATTCTTTTGGCCGTCGTAATTGGTCGGCGTGGCGATCACGACAAATTCCGCGTCTGAATAGGCGCTTGCCGCATCGAGCGTTGCGTTCAAGTCGAGCGTGTTTTGCGCCAGATATTTTTCAATGTATTCATCCTGAATCGGGGATTTTCTTTCGTTGAGCGCATCCACTTTTTCGGGAACGACGTCGACCACTTTCACCGTGTTGTGCTGCGCGAGCAAAACCGCGATCGACATGCCGACATATCCGGCGCCGGCCACGGCAATTTTTCGTTTCGGCATCTGCATCCCTCTTTTTCATGTTGTTTCTACAGTATATCACATTCCTTGTTTTTGTCAAGAAATCAGCGTCCGGATAACATCATATAAACGAGCATAATTTCGCATCAGGTACAGGCGCGTATCACAAACACTCCTGCACCTGTTGTATTTCAGGAAAGCCAGTAAGCGTTGGAATGCGCCATTGTGCCGTCCGGCCCGGTGATCTGCACGCGTACATAGGCGTATTCATTTTGCAGTTCAAATGACCCGCCGTTCACAAAGGCATTGCCGACTGCATTGATGCTTTTGGCGCTGCGTCCGTCCGTCGTAAAGCGGATGTGCCGCGCAGGCGAGCAGGACACATGGATTTTGCCGTCCTCCACATACAGCGCATGGATCTGCGGCCCTTCAGATGCATAAAAATTACCGCGTTCGAGTGCATCAATAACGGACGGATAATCCAGTCTTTCCGCCAAAATGACTGTAAAGCCGCCGAATGAGTCGCATTGCTCGTGCCCAAAAGGATAGTGATTGTGGTTGTCGTCTGTGGCTGTGCAGAAAAGTCGGTTTCCGTCCCGCAGCAGCACATCGTACATAAATCCCTGATTGCCGTCAATCCCGTCGATCGTTGCACTGAAATTGAAAATCTCCATTCCCCACAGTCCGTGAATATTCCGCAAATCCTCCGCCTGCTGCAGCGACCAATTCGGATGGTTGTACTGCACCAGAAACCCTCGTGCATTCAGTTCGCGGATATACGCGTTAATGGCATCCTTGTCTTGATAGTCCGGAGTCGGCAGGATCTCTTTGTAATCCTCGCCGTCTGTTTTGGCAAAGCAACATAGATGGTAGCAGCGCCGGATGTGTCCGCTCGGTTCGCTGTTTTCGGAAATGTCCGCCTCAAACGCATTCAGCGCAAGAAAGTTTGCATCGGTCAGTGCGTTGTGCGGATAAAAATGATCGTGATCTGAAAATGCAATAATACTGTACCCCGCCTGCTGATAACCCTGCTTGAGCTGTTCAACAGTCAGATGCCCGTCGGAAAAAGTGGAGTGGCAGTGCAAATTCGCCTTGTATGCCCGCAGCCCTGCAGGGAGTAGATCTTTTCTCATTTTTGTTCTCCTATGGTCAAAAAATCTTGGTTTTGTCGGAAATCACTCTTGGCAAATCACCGAGAATCAAAAACAGCGATTTAAAGAAGTATTTCACATGCAGATACACCCAGCGCAGCGGATTGAAAAATTCCTTCTGATAGCTGCGCGAATCCTGCACAGCGCTGCGGTCAATCGTGTAGCGCAGCTGCACGATCTGTGCGGCATGATCCGCCAGATCGTTACCTGTGTCGTCCTTGAACCAGATATACTCGTGGGACTGCGCCTCAAACGACACGCCGCCGCCATCGCGATAAAAGAGCTTTTCCGCCGAATCCCATACGCCCCACCAGGACGAATACTTGGCGTTGAAGCGCGCTTCATCTTCAGGTGTGAGTGTGTAGCGGCCTTCATTTTCCAGTTCGATCCAGGCGTCCTTGAAACCTGCACCATCGATAAACAGCTCTTTCAGTTTGCTCGCCGTCTGCAAAAAGCGCGCATTCGTATCGCCGACGATAATCACGGCGTGATCCTTGGAATAGGCGTCCACAAACCGCAGCAGCTGTTGGAATTCATCCACGCGCGCAGCAATATCGTGTTCGCCGTCGTCCGCGTCCGCATGCAGGTCATAAACATCAATGTACACGCCTTCCGCAATCTCCATGCTTGCGCACAAAAAGCCCTTTGGCGTCAGCTCGTCGCCGCTGGAATGAAGAACGCCGTATGCCTGATCCCACGGCTCACGCGCAACGTTGCGAATCGGGAATTTGGAAAAGAAATTTAACCCGTCGCCAAACGGGATCCCGCCGGAATGCAGCGTTTTATACGGCATGTCGATCTGTTTTTTATGGATGTAGTGAAAATTGAAATCCTCCTGCACGGCAATGATGTCCGCGTCACATGCGTTCAGCTTGGCCGGAATCTGTTTGGAACAGGCCAGCGGGTCGCGGTTTTCAGTCGTGGCCCATGCCGGGATCGGCAAGCCGTCCACATTGTAATTGATGATTTTCAGCGTGTCCTCCTGCACTGCAGAATCTGCAGCAAACGCGGGGAACGCAGTTGCGGCGCAAATCGCCGCGCAAATCAGAATTGCCAGTATTCTTTTCATACTCCATCCGCCTTTCTTGGTGTAGCTTATAATAATTATATCCAATCCACGTACACGCTGTCAAGAATCAATTCCCCAAAAATGTCGAGCTGTTCTTGCATACAAAAGGACTTGTGTGTATAATAGAACGCAGGAAAGGGGTTTTGCGTTATGCTGCTTACTCGAATCTGCGCATTGCTGACGTGCATCGCCACTTTTTTCAATGTCCTTTTTGCAGGATATATTCGGTACTATCCGCACAACCGGATCTTCCTGCGCCGATATTACACCGAAGCGCGAACAGAAAGACAAACGTACGACCTTGTAATTCCGAAAAGCGCTTGCGGCAGAACGGGGCTGATTCTTTGCATCCATGGCGGCGGATGGGTCGAGGGCAGCAAGGACGCATACACCGCAAATCTGATGCAGCTCAGCGAGGAAAAAGGATTCGCCGCCGCCTGTATGAATTACCGGTATGTGTCCGAAACGGTCGGATTCAGCGATGTTCTGGACGATGTTTCCGACGCGCTTGCCTCGATCCGGGAAGCAGGCGCGGCATACGGCATTCAATTCGACAGAGTGCTGCTGACCGGCATTTCCGCGGGCGGACACATTTCTCTTTTGTATGCCTACAGCCGAAAAGACGCCGCGCCGATCAAACCCGTCTGCGTTGTCGAACTCTGCGGGCCGACCGATCTGGAGGATGAATTCTATTACTCCGATGAAAACAGCGTAAACCATTCCGTCGGCGCAGACTATTTTCGCGGCATTCTCAGCCACGGCATTCAATACACCATTGATCCGCAGCATCCGGACGCTGCCAGGCCTGCGCTGCGGCAGTACTCTCCTCTGCGTTACGTTGACCGCGACACAGTACCCACCGTTTTCGGCCACGGCGAGCAGGACACGATTGTACCGTATCAGAATGCGCTCGATCTTGATGCTAAACTGACCGATTGCGGCGTGGAGCATGCCTTTGTGTCTTTCCCGAATTCCGGTCACGGCTGCGAGGACAGCGCTTCCATGTCCAAAATCATGGCATTGTTCTTCAGCTGTGCAGAAAAATATCTCAGATAACACGGAGGACTGTTTATGAAAAAAGTCAGAATCGGCGTGATGGGCGCATATCGCGGCACCAGCATGATCAACTATTGCGAACAGGCGGACAATGCGCAGGTGGTCGCCATCTGCGACAAATGGGTCGAAGGTCTCGAACGCCAAAAAGCTGCGCTGAACGACCCGAATATTACCTATTACACGCGTTTTGAGGATTTTATCCGGCACGATATGGACGCCGTTGTATTGGCAAATTACGCAAACGAGCACGCACCGTTCGCGATTCGGGCAATGAAAGCGGGCAAGCACGTTTTTTCAGAGGTTCTGCCTGTGCAGACCATGAAAGAAGCCGTCGAACTTATCGAAACCGTTGAAGAAAGCGGCATGGTCTATGCCTACGGCGAAAACTACTGTTACATGCCCGCGCCGTATGAAATGCGCCGCCTTTACAGAGAGGGAAAAATCGGCGAATTTGAATACGGCGAAGGGGAATATATTCACAATTGCGAGTCGATCTGGCCGAGCATTACCTACGGCGAGGAGGAGCATTGGCGCAACAATATGTATGCGACGTTCTACTGCACGCACTCTCTGGGGCCGTTGATCCACATTACCGGTCTGCGGCCTGTTTCCGTGATCGGGCTGGAAAGCCTGATGGCAGACAGAAAACGCCGCGTCGGCTCCAAGGGCGGATTGTTCGGGATGGAAATGGTCACGCTGGAAAACGGCGGGATCATAAAAAGTATCCACGGCGGACTTTACAAAAACTCCGTCTGGTATTCCGTTTACGGATCGCACGGAAGAATGGAGTCCGGGCGCGAGGATGCCGGAAGCGGCGTAGATCAGCTGTATCTCAACGCGGATGTTTACGATGGCGAATATGCGCATCACGATGTGCTCAGCTATAATCCGGCGGAGAAAAACGCGCTGGAAAGCGCTGCATTCGGGCACGGCGGTTCAGATTACTATTCCATGTACAACTTTGTGCAGAAAATTCTCGGCGACAAAGACGCGGACACGATTGACGTTTATGAAGCGATGGACATGTTCCTGCCCGGTCTGTTTGCATACCGTTCGGTGCTGCAGGGCGGCGTACGTTTGCAGATTCCGAACCTTCGCGATCCGTCAGAGCGTGAGAAATGGCGGACGGATACAGCCTGCACCGATCCCGATGTTGCCGCAGACGCGCTTTTGCCGACGTGTTCGGCAGGAACCCCCGTGATCGACAAGGCGGTTTACGAGAAAATGTACCGTCTATGGCGCAAGGATTTTGAAGCGGACGACGGCTATACCAATGCAGCGATGACTCAAGGAAGCAAAAAAGAATAACACAAAAACGGCCTGTTGCGTTCCCGTCCGGCGGGATCTGATCGCAACAGGTCGTCTGTTTTTTATATTTTAAAATGTGTGCGGCATGCTATCCGAGCAGCGCGGCAATTCTGCGGGCGGCCTCAGCCGTGTCGTCGGGGTCGCCGAAAGTGGAAAAACGGAAGTACCCTTCGCCGCAGCGGCCGAACCCGGCCCCGGGCGTGCCGACAATCTGCACGTTCCGCAGCAGCAGATCAAAAAACGTCCAACTGTCCGTACCGTCCGGACACTGCAGCCAGATGTATGGTGCGTTTTTGCCGCCGCAGTACCAAAGGCCGATTTTGTCCAACGCGTCGGTCAGCGTTTTCGCGTTGTGTTTGTAGAGTGCGATCTGCTTTCGAATCTGCGCCCTGCCCTCGTCCGTGAATACAGCTGCGCCTCCTTTTTGCAGGATACAGGAAACACCGTTTGTTTTGGTTGTGCGGTTGCGCACCCACATCGCGTGCAGATTCATGCCGCCGCGTTCGAGCGTTTTCGGGATGACTGTATATCCGAGCCGCGTACCGGTAAAGCCTGCCGTTTTGGACAGGGAACAGATTTCTATAGCGCAGGTACGCGCACCATCCAGTTCAAAAATGCTGTGCGGCAGCGTTTCATCCTCAATATAGGCCTCATAGGCTGCGTCAAAAAGGATCACCGCGCCGCGGCGGTTGGCATAGTCCACCCACGCCTGAAGCTGCGCGCGCCCGAAAACCGCCCCGGTCGGATTGTTCGGCGAGCAGATGTAGAAAATGTCCGCGTCCGCCGTATCGTCCGGCATCGGCAAAAAACCGTTTTCCCGACCGCTGGCCAAATGTACAATGCGTCTGCCGGCCATGATGTTGGCGTCCACATACGCAGGATAGGCCGGCTCGATCACCAAGGCCGCCGAGGATTTGTCGAACAGGTCGAGGATGTCGCCCAGCTCATCGCTCGCGCCGCTTGAAACAAATACCTCGTCCGCAGACAGCGTCACGCCGCGCCTGCCGTAATGCGCCGCGATAGTTTCACGCAGATACGGCGCGCCGCATTCGGGCATATATCCGTGGAATGACTCTTTTTTTGCCTGTTCGTTTACTGCGTCGTGCAGCGCGTCGATTACCGCCGGACACAGCGGCTGCGATACGTCGCCGATGCCCAGACGCAGCAGATGTTTCCCGGGATTCTCCCGAAGGTACGCCTGCGTTTTTTGCGCAATGTTAAAAAACAGATACGATTCTTTCAGTTCTGCGTACTGTGTGTTCATCCGAATCATGCGGTTTCCCCCTCATACACGGTTTCTGCAGGGCCGGTCATAGTCACGTTTCCGTCCGCATCTACCTGAATTTGCAGCGTGCCGCCGTCCAGATGCACCGTGATCGGCGTTCCGGCTTTGCAGTATCCTTTGCGCACAGCCGCTGCCGTGCTTGCGCATGCGCCCGTGCCGCATGCCATCGTTACGCCGCTTCCGCGTTCCCAGACGCGCATGCGCAGCGATGTTTCTGACAGGACCTGAACAAACTCCGCATTCACACCGCCCGGGAAATCCGGATGATGTTCGATCTGCGCACCTGTTGTTTCCAGCGCAACGGACTGCACGTCGGGCGTAAACACAACTGCATGAGGATTCCCGACATGGACAGGCGTGTAGACAATTTGTGCATTCCCGATCTGCAGCATACCGTCCGCACGCACACAAGCATTTCCCATCCTGACCGAAACCGTCTGCACCTTGCCGTGCGCAACCGTCAGCTCCAGCTCTTTAACGCCGGACAGTGTTTCAATGCGCAGAAACGTATTGTCCGTGTACCCTTTGTCATACACATATTTCCCGACGCAGCGGATGCCGTTTCCGCACATTTTTGCTTCGCTGCCGTCAGCATTGAAAATACGCATTTTGAAATCTGCGGCATCCGATCTGGAAATGAAAATCATACCGTCCGATCCTGCGCCGAAATGCCGGTCAGACAGACGAACGGACAACGCGGCAATATCGTCCGGTACCTCGCCGAACACATACAGATAATCGTTTCCAAGGCCGTGCATTTTTGTAAAGTGCATGGCGCACCTCCTTTATATCTCGGATAATTTCCGCTCAAAACGATCTTTGCGTACATCCTTCGGTATGGCGGTCGGATAGTCCCCCGTAAAGCACGCCGTGCAAAAGCCGCTTGCGCCGATCCATTCGCCGAGCGAATGTGCCGGCAGGTACCCAAGCGAATCCGCGCCGATCAATTCAGCAATCTGTGCGCTCGTGTGGCTGCGCGCAATTAAATGCTCTTCCGAGTCGATGTCGGTGCCGTAATAACACGGGTGCAGAAACGGCGGCGCGGAAATGCGCAAATGAATCTGTGCCGCACCGGCTTCGCGCAAAAGCCGGACGAGTTTTGCGCTGGTCGTGCCGCGCACAATGGAATCGTCGACCAGCACGACCCGTTTGCCGCGCACAGCCGATTCCACGGCGGACAGCTTAATGCGCACCTGATCCGCTCTGCCGGACGGCGCAATGAACGTTCGGCCGATGTACTTGTTTTTGACAAGACCGATTTCGTAGGGTATGCCGGACGCGCGGCTGTACCCGAGCGCGGCGTCCAAACCTGAATCCGGCACGCCGATCACAACGTCCGCTTCCACGGGCGAAGTCTGCGACAGAATTTCGCCGGCTTTCATCCTGGCCGCATGCACGCATGTCCCGTCGATCACGGAGTCCGGGCGGGCAAAATAAATGTACTCGAAGATGCACGTTTTCTTTTCGGCTTTGCCGCAATGCTCCCGCCGGGAAAGAATGCCGCCTTTGGTGAAGATCAGCAGTTCGCCCGGTTCAACGTCGCGGATCACCTCGCCGCCGACCGCGCGAATCGCGCAGCTTTCGGACGCAACAATATATACGCCGTCCGGCGTCTGTCCGAAGCACAGCGGGCGAAAACCGTGTGGATCGCGTGCGCAAATCAGTTTTTGCGGGCTCATCAAAACAAGCGAATATGCGCCCTCGAGCGTATCCATCGCGCGGCTGACCGCGTCTTCAATGGTCGGCGCGCGCAACCGTTCACGTGTGACGATATAAGCGATCGTTTCCGTGTCGCTCGTTGTGTGGAAAATCGCACCGGACAGTTCCAGAGCACTGCGCAGCGCCGCCGCATTGGACAGATTGCCGTTGTGCGCAATGGCCATTCGCCCCTTTTGATGATTGACTTCGATCGGCTGGCAATTTGCGCGGTTTGCGCCGCCGGTCGTACCGTAGCGCGTATGTGCCACGGCCATGGACGACGCCGGAAACGACGCAAGCGTCTTTTCCGAAAACACGTCGCCCACCAGTCCCGTATCTTTGTGCGAAACAAACACACCGTCGTCATTGACAACGATTCCGCAGCTTTCCTGGCCGCGGTGCTGCAGGGCGTACAGCCCGTAATAGCACAGATGTGCCGCATCGGTCGGGCGGTCGGCAAACACGCCGAACACGCCGCATTCTTCATGTATGCTCACAGGCGGCCTCCACAAAGCCCGAAAACAGCGGGTGCGGTCTGTTCGGGCGGCTTTTGAATTCCGGATGGAATTGCACACCGACAAAAAACGGTCTGTCCGTCAGTTCCACCGTTTCCACCAGCGATCCGTCCGGCGACAGACCGCTGAGCGTCAACCCCGCGCGCTGCAGGACAACTCGGTATGCGTTGTTGAATTCATAACGGTGGCGGTGCCGTTCGCAGATGTGTTCCGCGCCGTAACAGCGCCGTATTGTCGTCCCCGGCGCAAGGTCACATGCATACGCGCCCAGCCGCAGCGTGCCGCCCTTGTCGATTTCATCGTTCTGTCCCGGCATAAAGTCGATCACCTTGTCTGCGCACTGCTCGTCAAATTCGCCGGAATTCGCATTTGAAATGCACGCGGCATGGCGCGCAAATTCAATCACGGCGATCTGCATGCCCAGACAAATCCCAAAGTATGGCAAAACGTTCTCCCGCGCATATTGCGCGGCAAGGATCATTCCCTCGACGCCGCGGCCGCCGAAGCCGCCGGGAACAAGTATACCGTCCGCATGTCCGAGCTTTTCGCCGATATTATCTGCTGTGAGTGTTTCAGAATCGATCCAGTCAATCTGCACGTCCGCACCACACGCGTACCCCGCGTGCCGCAGCGCCTCGGCAACAGACAGATATGCGTCGTGCAGCCCCACATATTTGCCGACAAGCGCAATACGTACCGTGCGCCGCGGTGCGTGAATGGTCTGCACCATCCGTGTCCATTCGGAAAGATCCGCTTCGGCGGTCTGCAAGTGCAGCTCGCGGCAAACAACAGCGGAAAAGTCTGACTTTTCCAGCATCAGCGGCGCTTCATACAGGCAGGGCAGCGTGATGTTTTCGATCACACAGTCACGCTTGACATTGCAAAACAGCGATATTTTTTGAAAGATCGAATCCTCCAGCGGCTCATCGCAGCGCAGCACAATGATGTCCGGGCGGATACCCATGCCCTGCAGTTCTTTGACAGAGTGCTGTGTGGGCTTTGACTTATGCTCCTCCGAACCATGCAGATACGGCACGAGCGTGACATGGATAAATAGACTGTTTTCCTGCCCGACCTCGAGCGAAATCTGGCGCACGGCTTCGAGGAACGGCTGGCTTTCGATGTCGCCGATCGTGCCGCCGATCTC
>CAMOCU010000013.1 GCA_946610835.1 uncultured Clostridia bacterium
GCCCGGCAGATGCTTCTGGCTGTGTATGCTGCCCGGAATCGGCAATCTGATGCTAGGTATTCCGGCGTTCACAGCCGGATGTGTTACACTCGGGTATCTCGGCGTGGATGTGATCGACCCGATGAGCGGCAAGTTTTGCCCGCTGTTTCTCGTATATGTTCTGCTGTATCTGTTCGGCGCATCGTGTCTGTGCAGTCTGTTTCCGCGCACAGAGGATGCGCGGCAGATGTGGCGTGCGCTATACGGCCGGGACAGCGCGGCGCATCCGGCAGGCAAAGTGTTTGCTTTTTTGCCTGCTGTGTTCGTGAGCGCAGGCGCATATCTTGAACGCACGACGATTCCCTTTCTTTTAAGCGTGGGCGTACTGGTGTATTGGATACTGGTCTGACGCAAGCAAAAAAGCATACCGACGTTTCCCCCGAAAATGTGCAGCGTTTCCACGAAATGAGGTGTCGTATTATGAAAAAGATTCTTTCACTTGTTCTGACGATTTTTCTCATCTTCTGCATGGCGCAGACGGTATTTGCACGCGAGGGCGATGTTACGATTGCAGGCGCTGTGATGTGTCCTGCGGTTGTTCTGCCGGAAGATCCTGCTCCTTGGCAGGCGAACGCGGCGGCAATCCTGCGTCAGGTTCTCTCGCAAGTGACCGGTTACAGCGGGAATGAAGTGTCGGATGCAAAGATATTTCTGGACGACCCTTCTGTGCAGCCGCCGTCTGAAAAAGACGGCGCATACCGTATTGTACAGCGCGGCGGCGATGTGTACATCAGCGGAGCGGGAATGCGCGGGACGTTGTATGGTGTGTTCGGCTTTTTGGAGGAAATCTGCGGATGCAGATGGTACGCTGCGGATACGAATTTGATCCCGCAGGCCGACGCGGTTCAGGTGCCATCCGGCTATATGCAGGAATACACGCCCTTTTTCGAATACTGCGAAACGGACTGGGCAGGCTGGCACGATCTGATGTTTTCCACTGCAAACCGTATGAACGGCCTTGCCTATCGCGGCATTGTACCGCAGGCGTGGGGCGGCGGAGTGGGATATCTGTCCGCATTTGCCCATACGCTGACTACGCAATTTTGCGCTTCGGATGTTTATTTTCAAGATCATCCGGAGTATTTCGCGCTTCATCAAGGCGCTCGTACGCCCAATCAACTGTGCCTGACGAATCCGGATACGATTGCCGTAGTTACGCAGGAAGTGCTCGCGCTGCTCGCGCAGCGGCACAACGCAGAGGATGCGCTGCAGATCGTATCGCTCACACAGCATGACAACACCGAATTCTGCACCTGCGATGCATGCAAAGCGCTCGACGAACGCAACGGTTCCCACGCAGGGAGCATGATTACGTTTGTCAACGCGGTCGCGGATGCTGTTCGGGAAGCCGGATACGACAATGTTGCCATCGACACATTTGCCTACCGTTATACGCGTCAGGCGCCGACGCACGTGGTTCCGCGTGACAATGTGATCGTTCGGCTGTGTTCCATCGAGTGCTGCTTCGGCCACACGATGGACGATCCCGGCTGCGCACAGAATGCGGCCTTTATGGCGGATCTGGACGCATGGTCGCGCATCTGCGGACGGATCTATATCTGGGATTACGGTACCAATTACAGTGAAACGATCCATTTCTTTCCCAACTTCAACGTTCTGCAGCGCAATATGCAGATTTTTCATGAGCACAACGTTCTGGGCGTGTACGGCGAGGGCAATTATTATATTGACCGGTGTGACGGCGAGTTCGGTGCGCTGCGCAATTATCTGCAGTGCCGGCTGATGGCTGACCCGTATATGGATTTTGATGCGCAGATGAACGGTTTTCTGCGTGCGTATTACGGGGACGGCTGGCCGATGCTGCGTACATTTATCAACCTGTGCTGCGAAAAAAGTGTAACGGCAAATCGGCATGCGGGTATCTATGACCGTTCCAAAGGTTCTTTGCCTGCGCTGACCTCTGCCGATGTGCGGCGCTGTGACGACCTGTGGCAGAAAGCGGTCGTGCTGGCCGAAACCGACACACAGCGTGCACATGTTCTGCGTTCGCAGCTGTGCTGGCGATACTGGAAAGCGTCCAACAGCCGCCGGGAGTTTTCGATTTTGCGTTTGCCGTTTGCGCGCATGCAGGCACGGGACGCGCTGTATCGCGACATGTTGTCGTTCGGAATACAGTCGATCGGCGAAGGAACCCGGCTGCGGGATCTGTCCGCCTGCCCGGCGCTGCATTTGCTGCGCATTCCGTTCTGCTGGACGACGCTGTACGACAATGCTTTTTGGAATTGGATCAGTCCGCTGGTCGAAAAAATCTATGGATTATGGACGTTGCAGCACCCTGTATAAGTACAGGTACCGGTGTCTCACAGGAAAAATGAAAAAGTTTTAAAAAAACTCTTGACATTTTCTGAAAATGATGTATAATAGTCAAGCAAACAGACGAGCGGTACATTCGCTCGGGCACATTGGGGAATAGTGTAACGGTAGCACGACAGACTCTGACTCTGTTTGTTGGGGTTCGAATCCCTATTCCCCAGCCAAAGGCACTGCGTAAGCAGTGCCTTTTTTTAACATAAGGGAAGCGCTGATTCAATCGGGGTGTACGAGGGGACGAGAGATTTTTTCGGCAGATTGTACAAAAAATCTGCCGGCTTGCTGACGCAAGGCAAGGATTTTTGGTGCAATATGACGGAAAAAGATCCATTCCTTCGTGCGCATCGGATTTAATCAGTGCTTCCTAAGGTCTTTTTTAGACCACAGAACTTGATTTTCAGCACAAATCATAGTAGACTAAACTGGAGAATAATTGATTTCCCAAAACAAAAATGCCCGATACTCTGAAGCAAATCAGACAGACGATGATCTGTGTAATCATTCTTTCCGCAGGGATCCGGGTAAAATTCGAAAGGAGAAAAACATGATCAAAATCGGCGTATTCGGCGCATGGCGCGGCAATGCATATATCCGTCTGTTTCAACAGGACGATGAAATGGAGCTTGTTGCGATTTGCGACAAGAACATCGACAGTCCGCTGGATGAAGACAGGGAATCCTTTGGCGATGCTGCGCTGTGCAGCAGCTTCGATGACTTTTTGAAGGAGGGAAAAGAACGCGGCATGAACACCGTGTTCCTGGCAAATTATTTTCATGAGCATGCGCTCTTTGCCATCCGTGCGATGCAAGCTGGAATGGATGTGGTCAGCGAATGCACTGCGGCCGCAACGCTTGCGCAATGTGTTGCGTTGACGGAATGTGTTGAGCAGACCGGGCGGAGATACATGCTTGCCGAGAACTATCCTTTTTCAACCGAGAATCTGAAGATGAAGCAGATCATCCGATCGGGCGCGCTTGGTTCGCTGCTGTATGCGCAGGGGGAGTACAACCATTCCGGCAGCAACGAGGAATTGCACCGTTTGACGCCCGGTGCGTATCACTGGCGTGCATGGCTTCCGCGTACCTATTATTTGACGCATGCTCTCGGCCCGATTATGTACATGACCGATTCCATGCCTGTTTATGTCTGCGGCCGCGCAGCGCATTCCGATCTGCTGTACAAGATCAAGGACTGGCGGCATAATTACGATGGCGTCGGTATGATGTTCTGTGAGATGGATAACGGTATGATTGCCAATTTTACAGGCTGCACAGCCATGGCCAGCGATTACAGCCGTTATCGTGTCGCGGGCGATACTGCCAGCGTGGAATGGGGCGGCTATATAGAGAACAACAAGGTGCGCAAATTCTATTTTGGGCACACCAAGCCCGCGGATGAACCGCAGATCTCTTTACTGGATGCCAATTTGGATGAAACAGATGACGAGGAAAAAAAGGCAAAAAATGCCGGCCACGGCGGCGGAGATTATCGTGTGCTGCACGAGATCAAGGAATATCTGCTGCGCGGACGGGAGCCGTTTTTTAATGTTTATCGTGCGGTTGCGATGTCGGCAACCGCTATCCTCGGCTGGTACAGTTGTCTGAACCATGGCGAGAATATCCGCATTCCGGATTTCCGCGTTCCGGTGCAGCGCGACAGCGTGCGCGAAGATACACGCACGCCGTTTCCTGATGAAAACGGCGCCGGGATTTCACTGCCTTGTGCGCTGCCGCTTGACTTTTCGCAAGCACATACAAAATCTGCGCAGGACAGATAAAGTTTAATCGGCAAAAGCAGTGTCGGCCTTTGGAAACGCCGCAGCTGCATGGAGGGCTTATGGCATTTTTACTGGTTGTAATTTATATCGCATTCATCGGACTCGGTGTCCCGGATTCTCTGATCGGTTCCGCATGGCCGGCGATTCACACGGAAATGGGGATCCCTATGGAAGCGTTGAGCGTTCTCACGCTGCTGATTTCCGGTTGTACCGTGCTTTCCAGTCTGTTCAGCGCACGGATTCTCAATAAGCTCGGAACAGCAAAAGTAACGGCGTTCAGTACGGCCATGACGGCGCTGGCTTTGTTCGGCTTTTCCATGGCTCCGTCTTTCGGATGGATGATTCCGCTGGCTGTGCTGCTGGGCTTCGGCGCGGGTGCAATTGATTCCGGATTGAACCATTATGTTGCGCTTCATTTCAAGGCCAGTCACATGAATTATCTGCACGGTTTTTACGGCGTTGGTGTAACGCTCAGCCCGTATCTGATGTCGCTTGCGCTGGGCAACGTCGGCTGGCGCAGCGGGTATCGCTACGCATTCTTTGTGCAGGCGGGGATCACGCTGCTGCTGATTGCGTCCGTTCCGCTTTGGCAAAAGACCGGCTCTGAAGAACAGCAGGAGGAGGGCAAGACAGTCAATCTCACACTGCTGCAGATGGTCAAAAAGCCTGATGTGCGGCTGGTCTGGCTGATTATGCTTGCGACCAATGCGATGGAATATGCCTGCGGCGTTTGGGGCAGCACGTATTTGGTGACGGAAAAAGGCTTTCAGGCCAAGTACGGTGCGCTCGCACTGACGGTTTATTACGCCGGAATGTCGATTGGACGTTTGGGTTCCGGCATGCTTTCCGGGAGAATCGGTACATGGAAGCGGATTGGTATCGGCGCGGCGCTGATTGCCCCGGCCGTGGTGCTCATGCTTCTTCCGCTGCCGGGTGCGGCCACGGGGATCGGTTTGTTTTTTGTGGGATTGGGCAACGGTTCGATCTATCCGAACATGATCCATCTGACGCCGCATAACTTCGGCGCGGATGTGTCTCAATCCATTATGGGTTCGCAAATTGCATTCGCATACATTGGCGTGATGCTCGCACCGCCCGTGGTCAGTGCGGTGAGCCGTTTGTTTGGCATGAAGGTCTATCCCATACTGCTTGCGGTGCTGTATGCGTTGATGGTGATTGCGCTTCTGTGCTTTATCCGCCGGTTAAAAAAACAGAATCGCTATAACCCGGAGATTTGAACGAGGAGAAACGGATGATGCATCACAGCTTGAAATTTGACAAAGATCGCTTTTTTTCGCCGGATATTGCCGATGCACCGGTATACATCTGGGTTTGGAACGATTTGTGTACACGCGAAAGAATCGACACACAGCTTTCGGAGATGCAGCGTCTCGGTATACGCGCTTTCTACATTCTTCCGGAACCAAAAGAATTCCGCCCGCACAGTATGCCGACCCATCTTGCCCCCGGCTACCTTTCTGAAGAATATTTCGATCTGTGCGCCTATGCGGTCGAAAAGGGCAGCGCGCTTGGAATGCGGTGCTGGATCTACGACGAAGGCGGATGGCCTTCCGGCGGCGCGTGCGGACAGGTGCTGCGCGATCATCCGGAATATGCGCGTCAGGTGCTGCGTGTGTCGGAACGTGCATTTACGGCCGGGGATGTGTATAAGCCTTCTTCGCCGGATGTGCTGGCGTCGTTTGTGCAGGATCGGGAGCGGATTTGGCCGGCATACAGATTTAAATCCGATGTGACTGTGACCGAGTACAGAATTGAGCGCGAAATCAGCGGCGATTCGGATTATCCCGATCTGCTCTGCGCGGATGCGGCGGATTATTTTATCCGTATCACGCACGAGAAATATGCTGCATCCTTGAAAGACGCGCTCGGTAAAACCGTAACGGCGGTGTTTACCGACGAGCCGAAAGCGCCTTCCCCGGCATTCAGCTGCGCGCTCGCAGAACAGTATGCTTCCGAATACGGTGAATCTGTTTTGGCGCATCTGCCGCTGATTGCCGGCAGAACAGAGCCGACACAGGATAACGTGCACGTTTTGCATCGCTGGTACGATCTGTGCAGCCGAATGTTTTGCAACCATTTCTTGCTTGCATGCAAAAAGTGGGCAAATGCGCATGGTATGGCGTTTACCGGACATATGGACAAAGATCATGCGCCGCTCGGCTGTGTGCGCGGCGGCGGAAATTTTCATTTGCTGCGCGCATTGCGCTGTCTGGATATTCCGGGTGTGGATGTGATCTGGCGGCAGCTGTATCCTGAAAGCAGCACGGCGGACAGGGACGATATGAACGCCTACAACGGATTTTTTCCGCGATACGCATCCTCTGCAGCCGCACAGAACGGCACAGATCTTGCCATGGCAGAGGTGTTTGGCGTAGCAGGGCCGGGACTGACCTACGACGTAATGCGCTATACTGTGGGGTATCTCGCTGTTCGCGGCGTCAGCATGTTCAACCTGTTCAATTTTCCGCTCGGACGTTCCGGCGCGCTGCTTGCGCAGGAATTGCCTGTGTATACGGAAGAGCAAATGTATTACAGGGATCTCCCCGCGTTCAACCGTTACATGGAGCGCCTGTCTTATGTCTCTTCACTCGGAAAACGCGTATGCACGACAGGACTGTATTATCCTGTCCGGGATTTTCAGGGCGGACTGAACGCACAGGCTGTTTCGCAGGCGTTTGATTCAATCGGCAGAGCGATGGAAGCGCGGATGATAGATTTTGATCTTTTGGACGACGACATTCTGCAGGTGGCTGCAGGCGTGGACGACGGCTGCCTTCGCATTGGCAGCGCCGTGTATCGGCAGCTCGTTCTGCCCGAACACGCATCTGTTCCGAAGAAAATTCAGACGGTTCTGGAACGCTTCGTGCGGGGTGGAGGAAAGGTATTATACGGTCTTCCGGATCTGCCGCCGGTCATTCGGGCGGAAGGTGTGGGTTTGCGTGCTATGCACAGAAAGACGGAAAATGCCGATCTGTTCTGCCTGTTCCGGGAATCAGGTGAGAGCGGTTTATACCGTGTGCACTTGGGCGCAGAAAGCGGTTATCTGCTGAATCTGACAGACGGAACGCTACAGCGGTTTCAGACGGAAGGGGGAGAATGGAGTCTGTCTCTGGCCGTCGGAGAAACAGCCGTGATCTTGCTGACGGATGAAAATTTGTGTGCGCAGACTTGTAAGGAATACACGCATCCGCATACGCTCCCGGATGCGTTCCAATTCCGCAGGCAAGCGGAGCTGATATGTGATGAAAACGGTTTTAAATCGATTGAACATGCGGACAAAGCTGTATCCGTGCAGCGGGGGGACTGGGCTTGTCAGGTCGGCAGCGCATATTCGGGCAGCTGTGTCTATGAAACGTCCTTTACGCTTCCGGATGAAAAATGCGGCAAAGAGGGAAAACTGAATCTCGGCGATGTGCGTTTCACAGCGGCGGTATCCCTCAATGATACCTTTTTGGGGACTGTTTTCGCGCCGCCGTATACGCTTAAAATTCCGCAGGGTGTTCTGTGCCGCCGGAATACACTCAAAGTTGTTGTAACGAACACGTCCGCCAATTGGTATGTGCACACCGATTATTTTGACAAGTGGAACCGCAATGAGTTGTCGCCGTATTTTGAAACGGAAAAATCATATGCAAAAGACAGCGCCTGCGGCGGATTGTACGGGCCGGTTTGCCTGTATACGAATTGACGCCAGGTTTAAACGGGTTTGCCGTTCTCCGGGAAGTCTTATATAAGAGCGCCGAATGCATCAGAGGAATCTATATCCTGCGGTATGCGCTGTATCTTGGTGATTTGAATACGATCAAAGCAAGGAGAGAACACACATGACCAACGACAGAATCCATATTCGCGATCCGTTCGTACTCGCGGAGAACGGGACATATTATCTCTATGGTACACGCGCGCGGGATTTCGGCATGCGAACGGGCGGATTTGACGTGTACACCGGGACAGATTTGCACAATTGGACGCGACCGCATGCGGTGTTTGATTCTGAAAAGTACGGCATGAACAGTGCGAGCAACTGGGCGCCGGAAGTGCATCGGTATGCGGGACGGTACTATCTTTTTGCGACTTTCGCGCAGCCGAACGGTCGCCGCGGCACGTATTCGCTTGTGTCCGAAAGTCCACTCGGGCCGTTCGCGCCAAACAGCGACGGCGCACTCACGCCGCCGGAATGGGAAAGTCTTGACGGCACACTTTGGATCGAGGACGGCAAACCGTATCTCGTGTTTTGCCACGAGCATATTCAAATCGGCAACGGGACGGTCTGCTGTGTGGAGCTGTCGCAGGATCTGCGCCGTGCGGCAGGGGAGCCGAAACTGCTTTTTGCAGGGTCGGAAGCTTATGGTGTGCCGGAAAACCCGGATGGCAGATATGTAACAGACGGGCCGTTTTTGTATCGCGGCACGCAAGGGAACCTGTTTATGATCTGGTCAACTTGTCCTCCGGAAGGGTATTATCAGGGAATCTGTACCTCGCGAACCGGCCGCGTAACAGGACCCTGGACGCAGCTTCCGCCGCTGTACACGCAAGACGGCGGACATGGTATGCTGTTTCGCACATTTGCCGGTGAACTGTGTCTGACATTGCACAGCCCGAATCGTTCCATGTCCGAACATCCCGTGTTTTTTTCTGTTGCGGATTGCGGAACACGGCTGGAAATTGTCGGCAGATTGGATGTATAAGGAGGACGATATGCACAGAACTATTCTCTTTATTGTACTTGCGGCGTTTGTCGCGTTTGCAGCGGTTGCTTTTGCGGCCTGCACTGCACCTTCTCCGCATTCGGACGACGATCTGCAAAAGCAAGGGTTTGTGCAGATTTCACAGGCCGAAGCGGTTGAACGCATGGGTCAAGCGGACGGGCATATCATTCTGGATGTACGGCGGGAGGATGAGTTTGCCGCTGGTCATATTCCTGATGCTATCTGTTTGCCGAACGAATCCATCGGCAATTCCCGGCCATCTGTTTTGCCGGATTTGAACCAGATTCTGCTGATCTATTGCCGAAGCGGCAACCGCAGCAAACAGGCGGCGCAAAAGCTGGCGAATCTCGGATACACGCAAGTCTATGAATTCGGCGGTATCCTGGATTGGCAGGGAGAGACGGTGACCGGTTCGGCACAAAAGGAATATGTGCTGCAGTTTGAATCTTTTGATGGCGGCGGACCGAATTATAGTGTCGAAGCGGCCGATCCATCCATTGTCAGCTGGTCGATTTCGCGTCAATACAGCGATCCGGATCATGAATTGCTGGATGGCGCATCCTATTCCGTACTGATTACGCTGACTGCGTTGCAGCCGGGACGCACAACGTTGACGGTGACTGCAAATTCTCCGATTCAGCCGTCTGAACAGTTGGTTTATGATGTGCTCGTGGATTCCGACCTCCGTTTTTTGCGCGTTGCGCAGACAGAAGGATAAACGCAGAAGGCCGCGGTGCGGCTTTCTTTTCTATTCCATTCTATAAGGACACACAAGGACTGAAAGGAAAAGTGCTATGCATCCGATTCATACTGTGTTTGAAAAGCTGGTGCAGCTGTATTTTGATTCTGCGGCAGCCGGAAAAAGCCGCCGCAGCCGCGGTGCGTTTGGTCTGCGTCTGCTGTGCCGCAAGCATTACGGGTTGACGACTGTGTTCGGTTGGGAGGGCGATCAACACGCGCCGATCGCGTTCATTGACGGCTGCTATCTGCTGCGCGACCGCGGCAATTTGCTGATTCATTTTGGGTTTGAAGCAAAGCATATCACATCCAAAATCCATTGGGAATTGCGAGAGGGCTTTTTGCCCTGTACAGTCAGCAGCTTTACAGCGGGAGAACTCCGCGTAAAGGTGGAAAGCTTTGCAGATAAGCTGACTGTAGAAGGTCTGGATTATGTTGCGGCATATTCCAAATTGACCGTAACCAACACGGGCAATCAGATTGCTGTGCTTCCTGCTGTTTCGCCTTACCTGATTGCGCTCAGCGAAACGCAGGATATTCTGCCGCCTGGGGAGACGGTCGAGCTGACCTATGTGGTGGGCGCGGATCGCTTTGGCGGCCGATACGCTTATCCGTCGGCGGATACTTTGAAGCGGGAAGGGGATTTCGATACCCATTATGCCCACATGCGTGCATATTGGCTTGACCGTCTGTC
>CAMOCU010000014.1 GCA_946610835.1 uncultured Clostridia bacterium
GTCCGCAAAGCGCACGGATATTACGACGCACACCGCATCTACGGCAACAACGACATTGTCGGCCTGCTTCTGCGGCCTTGGCGTGCGCTGGTAAAGCTGCTGCGTTCCCTGTTTCAGAAAATCGGCGGGTAATTTCGCTCTATTACGCATCTCGGGCAAGTGCTTTTGCATTTGCCCGAGATTTTTTTGATTTTTAATAATATAATATTGACAATCGATATATTTTGTGCTATTGTATCCATGGTTCCACGTACTTCTTTGATTCAGGAGGTCTTTTTATGCAATCGAATCTCAACCCATCTCCAAACAATATTCCGTCCGGCATTTCGCCGTCTGTCCCGCCCGCCCCTGCACGACGGATCGCATATACGGCGGACAGAGCAGACTTTTTGCTGGCGGTGATTCTGCTTGCAGAAACTCTGTTTATGGTCGCCGCAGGCGCGTGGGGCGGGTTTCAGGCCGGTTTTTCAGCGGCATTTGCGCTGCTGTTCGGGACAATCAGCCTGTATCTCGCCCGCAAAGGCACGCGTATCGGCGCCTTCGCAGCGGCGTGCGGCGTACTGTCCGCCGGGCTGTGCGCCGTCTTTGTTTGCACAACCGGCACGCTGATCCGGCTGCTCACGCTGTGCTGTCTGGGTGTAACGGCGACTGTCTGGTTCGCCGCACTGGCAGGCAAGCCTGTACTGCCGGGCGAACTGGGGCTGGCCGCGCGTGTTCTGCGGCAGGCGGGAAAAAGTCTGTCACGCATGCCTGCCGCGGTGTCCTGCCTGTTCCGCGCCGAAAATCCGCGTGTCAAAAAAGCTTCCAAAGCAGCGCTGGGCGCTGTGTGCGCCGCGCCGGTTCTGTGCGCGGTGATCGTGCTGCTGGTGCGCTCGGACGCAGCTTTTGAGGGACTGATCAGCCACCTGTTCTCCGATGTCGGACGCACTGCTGCACAAATCCTTGTGACACTGTGCATATATCCGTTTGCGCTCGCGTTTGCCTTCTCCCTGCGCAAGGACGCGGACGCGCCTGCTGTTACTGCGGAAAGAAAGGGTCTGGACACCGGCTTCCTGGCCGCGTTTCTGGGAATCTTGAACATATGCTATGTTGTATATCTTGCCGCACAGGCCGCCTATTTTTTCAGCGCCTTTTCCGGCATACTGCCAGACGGTTATACCTTTACATATGCTGCTTACGCACGCAGAGGATTTTTTGAACTGTGCGGCGTTGCGGGAATCAACCTGTCGGTTCTGTACGGAATGCTCCTGCTTGCGCGCAAAAACAACGGCAGGCTGCCGATGCTTCTGCGCTTGAGCGGAACATTCACGGCGCTGTTCACACTGGTGCTCATCTGCACCGCGCAGGCCAAAATGATCCTGTATATCCGGGAATACGGCGTAACCGTAGCGCGGTTGGGTACGAGCGCGTGCATGATCCTGATGGCAGTTATCTTCCTGACTCTGATTCTGCGCTTTTTCCTGCCGCATGTGCGCGTATTGCCCGTAGCCGTTTTGTGCGGCGCAATCTTATTGCTGCTGCTCGGCGCAGGCAACATGCAATCCTTTGCCGCGCGATATAATTATAATGCGTACCACAGCGGAAAGCTGTCGATCATTGACACGATGTATTTGGCACAGCTTGGCGACGAGGGTGTACCGTACCTGCTTGCTCTGACGCAGGACAGCGATCCGGCCGTGCGGGAGGGCGCATGCGGCGGTCTTGTGATGTCGATCCAGCGGCTGTACGTCGGCACATGGGAAATGATTCCCGACCCGCAGGACGAAAATGCTGCGGACATACCGATCCGATCATATCTCGTCCCCGAATCCAAAAAGTTCGGCGCGCTGCCGTATTGGAGCCTTCCGCGTATGCGCGCCTACAAGGCGCTGGACAATCTGCTCGCGCAGCAGCCGGATTTTACCCGCGATCATGAGCCGGCGTGGGAAGATCTGTGGATGTAAAAACAGACTGCGTTCAATGCTTTTATCCGGTGCAGCGTGATGTCTCCTGAAAAAAAGAACTGCCGCAATTCGCCGCGGCAGCTCTTTTACTTTTACGTTGTATGCGGTTTATACCGTCACGCCCTGCACGATTTTGTGCTCCAGCAGGAAGTCCCGCGCGCCGGTCAGGATGCTCTTGTCGTTTTCAAAGCGCAGCATTTCCACCGCGCGGTCATAAACAAGCCAGATGTAATCGTCAATCTCCTCGCGCTGGATGATCGTCTGAACGTCTTTTGTACCTGCCAGAAAAATCTCCACACTCTTTTCCACCTTGCCCTGAATGGTGTATTCGGATTTGTAGGAAAAATCGGGAATGATGCGGATATGAATGCCCGTTTCCTCGAGCACTTCGCGCGCAGCCGTCTGTTCGGGCGTTTCGCCCTTTTCCATGTGCCCTTTGGGGAACCCCCAATGTGCGCTGCGCTTGTTTTTAATCAGCAAAAAACGCAGTTCGTCATGAATGATCCGATACACCACCGCGCCGCAGGAACGCTCGTACAAGCATTCCAGTTCAAAAGGATTGCTCAGACGAAAAAAATCCAGCGCCTCGCGGATCTGTGTGTCAATAAAGCGTGTGCTTTTCGGCGCAACGACGATATACCGTCCGCCGTCCTCCGGGCGCCGCACAAGCGCGATCACCCTGCCGTCGAACGTGCGCACGGGGCGATTGATCCCCATGACGAACGCTCCCTGAATCCCCTTGCCGTCGAACGGCCTGCCGCCCTCCAACACGCCGAAATTTAACCCGTATGAGAAGCCGTGCTGCTCGCTGCGGGAATGGATCGGCTTTGTGATGCGGACGCGCACATATTTGCCGAGCATAGTAAATCCACCCTATTCCATAAACAAGGTCATACAACCTCATACTATAACTAAGTGCATTATACAATTATTTCTCTGCAAATACAAGCCCTATCTGAAAAAAAGAGGACGGAATCCTGCCAAATTATCCCCATTCAGGAAATATGTCGGCACTTTCCGTCCTGTTTAATGCTTGGAAAGTCTTGCGCATGCCATCAGCAGCGGCACACAATCCTGTGAAACGATCTGCCACGCTGTGCGCCAATACGACTCACCGCCGGTTTCGGCCTGCGGCATCCACAGGCGAATAGATTGCAGATAACCGCTGTGGAATCCCTGCGCGCGCAACGCATCATATGTCCGGCGCGACAGCCCGCACGCCATTTCGCTCACCGTCCGCAGCGCGGAAAATACCGCCGCTCTGTACGGCGCATTCGCGGCGAATGCCGCATAGGAATCGCCGTGTGTCTGCATCTGATAATAAATATCCCGACAGCTGTTTTCGATCATCTGCAGCCGTTCCAGATCTCCGCCGTCCAATCCATTCATCCTTTCTGCATGAGCAAGCCTGCGTTCATACCATATTTTACTACATCCGCACACAAAAGTCAACTTCTGCGTTGTTTCATGGTTTTTTGCGGGATAAAAATACCTGTCCCTCTTTCCGGAAACGGAAAACCGTGGTATACTGATTCAAAACCACAAAAGGGAACAGGACTATGGAAATACTGTATATGGACAAACGAATCCTTGTCTGCGTCAAGCCTTACGGTGTGCTGTCGACAGATGAAGAAGGCGGCGTGCCGCAGCTGCTGCGTCAGCAGCTCGGCGAAAGCGTACCGTGCCTGCGGACGGTTCACCGGCTGGATCGGGTTGTGGGCGGCGTGATGGTGCTTGCCCGATCGCGGGAAGCCGCGCGGCGGCTGAGCGAAAGCATACGCACACACGCTTTTCAAAAAACATATCTTGCCGTTGTGCAGGGGACGCCCGAAGAAGACGTCCGCTGGGAGGATCTGCTGCAGCGTGATCCGCTGCGAAAAAAGACCTTTGTCACGCAGACAGACGGCAAGGATGTGCGCCGCGCCGTTTTGCGCGCGCAGACAATCGAAAGCCGTAACGGCGTATCGCTGCTGCGGATTGATCTGGAAACCGGACGCACACACCAGATCCGCGCCCAATGCAGCGCGCACGGATTTCCTATTGCGGGCGATGAAAAATACGGCTCGGCCATTCCCGGCGCAATGGGGCGCATCGCGCTGTGGTGTCACAGCCTGTCTTTTCCGCATCCGCAAAGCGGCGAACGCGTCACTTTCTGCGCACCGCCGCTGTGGCATTCACTGGACGATATTGTGCATCCAGACGCCTTTTTTCACAAGGATCGTCCCGATGACGCACTTAATCCAATCCGCCATTTGTACAAAGGCGAAAATCCAGATCACATTTAGCGCCGTATAACGGCTGAGCACCCACGCCACAGGCACACTGATGACCCACATATACACGCTGTCGAACAAAAATGTCACAATGGTCTTGCCGCCCGAGCGCAGCGTAAAATACGTTGTATGCAGCAAACCGATCTGCGGCGTAAAGATTGCCTGCGCAATTAAAAACTGCGTGGCAATATGCTTCGCCTCATCCGTTGTGTTGTAAATCATCGGGAACAAAGACGACGTTGCAAAAATCAGCAGCCCGGATACCGTTGCAATGAAGATCGCAAGCGCAATGATCTTGTTGTCCTCGTCCCGCGCACGGTCGTACCGCTTCGCGCCCAAATGCTGCCCGACGATGATCGCAATCGCATCGCCCATGGAGAAAAAGACAACATTGAACACATTCGACACCGTGCTGGCAATATTCTGCCCGGCAACGACGTTCAGTCCGCGCACGGAGTAGCATTGCGTGAGCATCGCCATGCCTGCCGACCAGAGCGCTTCGTTGACCAGCAGCGGCGAACCTGTAAGAAAAAAGCGGCGGACAAGCTGCAGCGGCACGCGCATCGTGCGGTAAACACCGCGCAGATAAGGACACTTTTCCGGATGCCGGTGAATCCAGAGCATCACGATCAGAAGCTCCACCACGCGCGAGAGCGTTGTTGCGATCGCCGCGCCGTTTACACCGAGCGCCGGCAGTCCGAATTTGCCGTAAATGAGCAAATAGTTGAATACAAGATTGACGCACACAGCCGCAATACCCGCGCGCATGGGCACCACGGTTTCGCCGCACTCACGCAGCGTGTTGGCATACACCTGCAAAAGCGTGAATGCAGGCAGCCCTGCGAGAATGATCCGCAAATATCCCCACGCGTACTCCATGGCTGCTGCCGGATCACCGCCATCGTCGCTGCCGGTAAGGTACAACCCGATCAACGGTCTGCCGAAGCCGATAAAAACAACCATCGCCGCTGTCAGCAGCCCGACGCCCATCCAGATCTTGTATCGGAAAGTCTGCCGCACGCCCTCCGAATCGTCCGCGCCGTAATACTGCGCGGTAAAAATACCTGCGCCGGCAAATCCGCCGAATATACACAAATAGTAAACAAACAAAAGTTGATTGACGATCGCCACGCCGCTCATCTGCTCGGTGCCGACGCGGCCGACCATGATGTTGTCCAGCAGGCTGACAAAGTTCGTAATGCCGCTCTGCACCATGATCGGTACCGATACGGCCAGCACGCGCTTATAAAAATCGCGGTCGCCGATCCATTTTTTTGCTAAAGAATGCGTCATAAATCCTATCTCTTTTCTGTTCCTGTATACCCGGTCGAAAACCTTGACGTTATTCCTCCCCGGTCTGCTGCACGTCCGCCGTCAGATAGTCGCTTGCCATCCCGTACGCATTCTCCGCGGCAGCGCGTACCGTAAAGCCGACGTCCGGCTTATGCAGCCTGACTGTGTAAGCCGGGATCGCATTGGCGTACCAATACGGCGGGATCGTGTACCCGCTGCAGAGCGTTGTACCGTCTGTTCCGATAAGATGTGCGCGGTACAGAACGACAGGGAAGCCGTCCGTACTTTGCGCGCGCGGCACGGTAACAAAAACCGCATCGTCCGTCTGTACTGCACACAGCGCAGCCTGCGGCGGAAAAACAGGCGCGCCGGAACGTGCCCTTTGCTGCTGCGGCGTGAGGGAATAACGGGATTTGTCGGCAGGCGGCGCAAGCTGATAAAACGCGATCTGCGTATTGGTCAAAAAATCAAATCCGCGCAGGCGGATGCAGTTATGCGCATCCGCTTCGAGGATCCATCCCTGGCACATCTCCCGATTGTCTGCGGGTCGGATCTTGTTTTGTCCATCGACCGTCAGTTCCGCATAATGCAGCGAGCCGACGCCGAAGGCGGTAAAATCCTTTTGATACACCGAACGCGGGTCATTGATCGGATAATGGGAATGGCCGGAAAGATGCACGACCTGCGGATAGCGTTCAAAAATATCCTTGAAATACGCAATCCCCCAGCCGTCCGTATCGGTGCTGCCGTAAACGGTGTCCTTGACATGCTCGTGGTGCAAAACAAAAACCGGCCTGCCGCTGTCCTGTGCCGTACTTTCACGCAGCTGCGTTTCTAACCATTCGCGCTGCTGCGGCGTGTAATACGCGCCCTCTGTGTCGCAAGTGGAGATGCCGATGATATGGAACCCGCGCAAAACCATGTGAAAATCGGTTGGCAGTCCTGTTGCCGCGCGGTAATAGACAAGGCCGCTTTTGCCCTCGCCTGTCCAGTTGTCATGGTTTTTGGCCACAACGGCACGCATCTGCGTTTTTCCGCGCAATTCTGTACGCACCGCGTCGGCAAACGCCGCATACTGCTCGGGCGTGCCGCGGTCGGTTGCATCGCCCGCAACAAGAAACGCATCGACGTCCCGATACTGTGCATCCTGCGCCGCAATCGCATACGCGGTACGCATCAGTGTGCGCAAACGAGCGCAATATAAGTCGTTCGCGCTGCCGATATGCACATCCGAACAAACAACCAGACGCAGCGCCGGTATAAATTCCTGTGTTTTCAAATCCATTTTCTCTCCCAGCCGGGCCTATCGCCCTGTCCAAATTACAAAAAGTACATCCGAAACATGCATTTCACAAACCGTTATGCAGTTACTCCGGTTTCGTATCGGCGGACGGTGGGACATCGCTTGTTCTGTAATGCAGATAATCAGCAAACTTTCGCACGCACGCCGATACCGTACAGACATCTTTCATGGCAAGCCCGATCTCCCGATAAAACGGTTCGGAAAGGCTTCGTGTTTCTACCCGATACGGATTGCGCCGAAGGATCAGCCTCGGTAAAATGCTGATGCCCAAACCGCTTTCAACCATAGACAGAATCGCGTAATCGTCCCATGTCGTAAACCGGATATCCGGCTGTATCCGATAGCGTTCCAGAATCTCCGACACTTCGGTCTTTCCGCCATGCTCAAGCAGCATAAACGGCTGGCCGTTCAGATCTTGCGGCGCTATAGTCTTCTTGGCGGTTAGCGGATTATTCGCAGGCAAAACCACAACATACTCGTCTTTTTCCAGCCAAATCGTTGTGTAGTGCGGTTTGGTCGGAAGCCGCAGAAAACCGCAATCCACGCGCCCTTCAAAGATCCACTGCTCAATCTCAGCATAATCTCCCAGCAAAAACTCATACCGAATTCCCGGATAATCCTGCTGAAATCTTTTTATAATTGACAGAATCCAATGCTCGGCTACACTGGAAAACGTGCCGATTCGGACAAGTCCTGTCTGTGCCCCGGAAAGTGCGGCGGCCTGTTCCTGCGCTTTGCGATAACTGTTCAAAAGCGCTCGCGCATACGGAAGCATTGCAAGGCCATCCGAAGTCGGCTGCACACCCGCACGACTTCTCTCCATCAGAATAACGCCCCATTCCGACTCGAGATCGGCGATCATTTTGCTGACGGAGGACTGCGCGTAATCCAGAATAGCCGCCGCTTTGGTGAAGCTGCCGCACTCGACCGTCGTAAGAAATGCTTGGAGAATGGACAAAAAACAACCGCCGGATTGATTTTGCTCCCCTCTGATGACCCCACAACGTATATCATGGAAAGAACCGTAATTTGTTTACCAAATTACGTTTCTTTCCATGGCCCGCTCGGAGGGATTCGAACCCCCGATCTTCAGAATCGGAATCTGCTGCGTTATCCAACTGCGCCACGAGCGGAAATCTGTATGGTATTTTACCACATTCTTTCTGAAATTGCAATCCTTATTTCAAATTTTTTGCGGGCGATAAAAAGCAAAAATCAAACGGCGGGATTGCCGGCGCAGGGACTGTGCACAGAGAGTCCCTCCTGCGGAAATCCCGCCCTTTGTTTACAATATAATACAAATCAACCCGCTGCATCCTTCGTTGATGACGCGCTCGAGCGTTTCCTGAATGCGCATGCGTGCGTCCGACGGCATCTTATACAATTTATTATGCAGTCCCTCGTTGACCAATTCATGCAGAGATTTGCCGAAAATGTTGGATTCCCAGATCTTCGAAGGATCTTCCTCAAACTCCTTGAGCAGATACATGACCAGTTCCTCCGACTGCGATTCCGAACCGACGATCGGCGCGACTTCGGTAGTGATGTCTGCACGCATAATGTGCAGCGAGGGCGCCGTTGCACGCAGCCGCACGCCGTAACGGCCGCCCTGCCGCATGATCTCCGGTTCTTCAAGCCGCAATTCTTCAATTGTCGGCATCACAATCCCGTAACCCGTGCGCTCCACGTCGTCAAGCGCTGTACGCAGGCGGTCGTACTCCTTTTTGACGCCCGTCAGCTCCCGCATTTCCGAAAGCAGCGCCATCTCGTCCGAAACGGGTATACCGGTCACTTCGGTCAATACCTTAAAGAACAGATCGCCTGCCGCTTGCGCCGCAACGCGCGCCGTCCCGGTAGACAGCCCCATCCCCGACACTCGCACATCCCGCAGATACGGACAATCGAGATTCGACACCATGTCGTAAATATCACGCACATGGTTCAACGATGCAGCCGCCTGACGCAGCGCATCCGTTACGCCCTGCCGCAGCCAGTGCGTGCGGTCGAGCGAAACGACCCATCGCGGCAGATCCACCAGCACCTCTTTGAGCGGAAATTCATACAGGATCCGGGACAGAATGCCGCGGATCTCCTCCTCGCCCATCTCCATACAGTTGACCGGCAGTACCGGCACGCCGTACTCTGCCGACAGTTCCTGCGCCGTCTGCTGCGCGGCCTGCGCGGAAGGGTCTGTGCTGTTGAGCAGAACAATGAACGGCTTTTCCAACTCCTGCAGTTCCGCAATCACGCGCGCCTCCGCCTGGCGGTACTCTTCGCGCGGGATGTCGCTGATGCTGCCGTCTGTCGTCACGACCAGACCGATCGTCGAATGCTCGCTGATCACCTTTTTGGTGCCGATCTCCGCCGCCATGTTGAACGGAATCTCATGGTCGAACCACGGCGTTTTGACCATCCGCGGCTGCGCATCCTCAATATAGCCGAGTGAACTGGGGACAATATACCCCACACAGTCAATCATGCGCACACGCAGCGTCGTGTTGTCGTCCAGCAGAATCTCCGCCGCCTGCTCGGGGATGAATTTCGGCTCGGTCGTCATGATCGTCCTTCCGGACGCGGATTGCGGCAGCTCGTCGTTCGCCCGCTCCTTCCGGAACGCATCGCGAATGTTGGGCAGCACAAGCGTATCCATAAACCGTTTGATGAACGTGGATTTGCCTGTCCGCACAGGGCCGACTACGCCGACATAAATGTCCCCGCCGGTGCGTTTTGCAATGTCGCTGTAAATATTCCCTTGCATAGTATTTCCTCCGTATCGGTCATTGTGTTCATGCTAAACATATGACCGCACGACAGGAAATATGACAAGCTGTGGGATAATTTTGCATCGGACGCGCAAAATAAGGAACAGAAGGGAGACGATCGGATGGATATTCTGCCGCAGCTGGCCAAAGCCTTTCTCACAGGCGGGGCATTCTGTGTGGTCGGGCAAATCCTGCTGGACAAAACAAAACTCACCCCGGGAAAAATTCTTGTCGGCTTTGTTGTCGCAGGCGTTCTGCTCAGTGCGCTGGGGCTGTATCAGCCGCTCGTCGACTGGGCCGGAACAGGCGCGACAGTGCCGCTGACCGGATTCGGCCATGCGCTCGCGCGCGGTGTACGGGAAGCGGTCGACAGCGACGGCCTGACCGGCGCGCTCACCGGCGGTCTGGAGGCGTGCGGCGGCGGCATCGCCTTTGCCGTACTGTGCGGAACGGCGGCGGCGTTCCTTGCAAAACCGCGAGAAAAGTAAAGGAAGCGCTGATTCAATCGGGGTGTACGAGGGGACGAGAGATTTTTTCGG
>CAMOCU010000015.1 GCA_946610835.1 uncultured Clostridia bacterium
GTATTACAAAACAGTCATCGACGGATACACTTTCCTTGTGCTCGGCATGCAGGCGCAGAAGGTGTATGAAATGCAGATGCACGAGGAGCAGTTCGCATTTTTGGAGCAGGCGCTGCGTGAGGCTGCCGGGAGCGGAAAGCCTGTATTTGTTTTTTCTCACTATCCGACAGACGATGTGACAGACGAGAACGGTGTGCAGACCGATCGTCTGACGCGTATGCTTGCCGACTACAGCCGTACACACGATCTGTTCTGCTTTGTCGGCCATACGCATATGCCGATGCATTCGGATTGGTCATTCCATACCGACGACGGCTTTCCGGAGATTTATCTGCCGCGTTTGACGGAGCTTGGCGGCGCAAACGGTCACGAGTTGCTGGACGATACAGGCGTCGGCACCGTGGTCGAAGTATATGCGGATAAGGTCGTTGTGCGCGCACGGGATTTTTACCGCAGTGTATGGAAAACCGATTCGTGGGCGGACGATGCTTTGTGTGCGCAGACATATACGCTGCAAAATCCGCAGACTCCGTCATGACAGGGGAAGAACTACACACGGATATTTCGGTATTTTGCGTGAAAAATGTGTTTTTTTATCCGGTTTGCTCTTGACTATTTACAAAGAATAGCTTAGTATTGAACATTGGAAATCTGAGTGAAAGGTGAGACCCTTTTTGACAAAACGAGAAGACGTACGAAACATTGCGATCATTGCCCACGTGGATCACGGCAAAACCACACTTGTCGATGAAATGCTCAAACAGAGCGGTATTTTTCGCAAAAACGAGCAGGTGCAGGAACGTGTCATGGACTCCAACGACCTGGAGCGTGAACGCGGAATCACGATTCTGTCCAAAAATACTGCCGTGCACTATAAAGATACAAAAATCAACATTGTTGACACGCCCGGCCACGCCGATTTCGGCGGCGAGGTGGAGCGCATATTGATGATGGTGGACGGCGTGCTGCTGCTGGTTGACGCGTTCGAGGGCTGTATGCCGCAAACGCGGTTCGTGCTGCAAAAGGCGCTGAATCTGAAAAAGAAAGTGCTTGTTGTCATCAATAAAATAGACCGTCCCGGCGCGCGTCCCGCACAGGTGGTGGACGAAACACTGGATTTGTTCATCGAACTGGGCGCAGATGAGGATCAGCTGGAATTCCCGGTAATCTACGCCTCGGCCAAAGAGGGCTATTCTTCCGAAGACGAGAGCGTGCGCGAGGGCGATATGCGTCCGCTGCTCGATGCGATCCTGCGCGAGATTGACCCGCCTGCCGGCGAAGCGGACGGCCCGCTGCAGATCCGCTTTTCCAGTTTAGAATACGACGACTATGTCGGCCGGATCGGGATCGGACGCGTCGAGCGGGGCAAGGTGCGCCGCGGCGAGGCGGTTGTGCTCTGCCGCACAGACGGCACGACCGAAAACGTCCGCATTTCCCGGATGTACCAGTTTGAGGGCTTGCGCCGTGTCGAAGTCGAACAGGCGGCGCTTGGCGATATTCTGTGCATTTCCGGCATCGAGGACATCAATATCGGCGATACGGCCTGCGATCCCGAATGCGTGGAGCCGCTGCCGTTTATCAAAATTGACGAGCCGACCATATCCATGAACTTTATTGTCAACGACAGTCCGTTCGCCGGCCGCGAGGGTAAGTTTGTAACCTCCCGGAATATCCGCGACAGACTTTTCAAAGAAGTTGAAACCAATGTGAGCATGCGCGTGGAGGAAACGGAAACAACCGATACGTTCAAAGTTTCCGGACGCGGCGAGCTGCATTTGTCTATTCTGATCGAAACCATGCGTCGTCAGGGCTACGAATTTCAGGTTTCCCGGCCGAAAGTCATTTACAAGGAAATCGACGGCGTGCTGCAGGAACCGATGGAGCTGCTGATTGTGGAAGTTCCCGAAGCCTATGTGGGCGCTGTGATCGAAAAACTCGGTTCGCGCAAGGGCGAACTGGAGAATATGGGCGCGCGCGACGGCGGCGCAACACACCTGGAATTCAAAATTCCTTCCCGCGGACTGATCGGCTACCGTTCGGAATTTATGACCGACACAAACGGCAACGGAATCATGAATCAGCTGTTTGCCGGGTACGAGCCGTACAAAGGCGACATTGTTACACGCGAACGCGGCTCCATTGTGGTGCATGAAACAGGCGTGAGCACCGGATACGGATTGTTCAATTCTCAGGACAGAGGCCGCCTGTTTATCGGCCCCGGCGTGGATGTATACGAGGGCATGATTGTCGGTGAATGCGCCAAAAACGAGGATGTTGTCTGCAACGTCTGCCGTAAAAAACAGCTGACCAATACCCGTGCTGCCGGCAGCGACGATGCGCTGCGGCTTGTTCCGCCAACGACGCTCAGCCTTGAGCAGTGTATGGAGTTTATCAAAGATGATGAGCTGCTGGAAATCACGCCGCAATCCCTGCGCCTGCGTAAAAGAGTGCTGAGTAAGGAACAGCGCCTCAAGCAGGAACACAGAAAGAAATCCTGACCATGCGTGAATCATCCGTAGCCCTGGGCAGCTTCGACGGGCTGCATTTGGGGCATCAGAGCGTTTTGCAAAGCGCCCTGTCTCTTGCGGGGGACGGGATGGAAAAGTGCGTACTTTTGTTTGATGTGCATCCGCAGCAGCTGCTGCGCGGCGCACCTCCGCCGCTGCTGCTGACCGATTTGCAGCGCAAGACGCGTTTGCGCGAGATGGGTTTTACCGTGCAGACTGTGTCCTTTGCTGCCGTGCGCGACATGGAGCCGCAGACTTTTTTTGACCGGGTGCTGTGCGAACAGCTGCATGCGCGTGCCCTTTCGTGCGGATACAACTATCGCTTCGGACGCGGCGGCGCAGGTGATGTTGCGCTGCTGCGGCAGTTGTGCCGCAGGCATGGCGTGCGGCTGCAGGTGAGCGATCCTGTTTTCATGGACGGCGAACCGGTCAGTTCGACCCGTATCCGGCGCGCGCTGGAGGCGGGCGATGCGGCGTTGGCAGCGCAGTTGCTCGGCAGACCTTTCTCTATTGCGGGCGAAGTGATTCACGGGCACGAAAACGGTCGTTTGCTGGGGTTTCCGACTGCCAATCAGGCGCTGCCGCGGGGGCTTGTAAAACCGAGGTACGGTGTGTATGCATCGCATTTGCTGCTCGAGGGCAGACGATATGACGGCATCACCAATATCGGTGTGCGGCCAACACTTCCGGACGATACGCCGGGTGCGGAGACGCACATTCTCGGCCTTGACGCCGATTTATACGGGCAAAGGATTGAAGTATATCTCGACTTTTTTTTGCGGCCTGAACGGCGTTTCGAGTCGCTGGCCGCTGTATTCGACCAGGTCAGACAGGATATTCAATCGGCATATCCCACGCGAGCAGGATAGGTTCTGTCGTCTGCGAAAGCAGCGTAAAAAAAGGTTGACGAATTGTGCAAAATATATTATAATGTGAAAAACAGTAGATAGTTTTTGTAACATATGCTTATCACACGTCAGAAAGACATCATGAGATGCAGCATACTTTCGCGGGCGCACAGGATTGCCTGCGGACAAAATGATGCGGACTGTTCCTTCTGCGATGCAGGAGCGGCTGCTTTTTAGCGATTCAATCAGAAAACGGAGAATTACTGCCTTCGGTTTCTTCAGTGTTTGTTTCGATACCGCACCGAAATGAGGATCCGTTTTATGGAAGAAAAAGAAAAAGTAAAATATAGACGCATTGACCATCATTTTTTATCCCGTCACACGATACTCGGCTTTGTGCTGCTGCTTTTGGGTTCTTATCTGCTCTCGCAGACCGTGGGACTCGGGTTTGAATTGCTGTTCCGAGGGATTATCCCGCACTACGCCGAACAAAATCTTGTGGGTTACGGCATTGCGTTCGCCGGGCCTGTTACAATGGCACTGTTTTGGCTTTGGTTTCGCCCGGAGTTTTCCGGCGTGATGCGCACGGACGGACTTGTCCGCACGCTTGCGCTCAGCGCATGGATGATTCCTTACTGGGCGATTTCTGTGGCTCCGGCGCTATTGTCAGGCGGCGCCGTTTTCCACATGGTCGGCGCACAAGCCATCGGCACTTCGCTGATGGCAGGATTTTGGGAAGAGGCCGCTTTCCGCGGAGTCGCGCTGTCTTTCTTCATGCGTCAGTGGCGTGACGAAAAGCATATTCTTCCTTCGCTTTTGCTTTCGTCGGCAGCGTTCGGATTGATGCACGGTTTCAATGCGCTTCTCGGCGCGAACATCGTCATGACGATTATTCAGGTTGTGTCAACCACGGGGATCGGCATTCTGCTCGGCGCCATCTTTTTGCGCGGCGGCAATCTGTGGCCGCTTATCCTCATTCACTTTGCCAATGATGTGCTCGCGCTTGCATCGACCGACGCAGCCACGGAAAACGGCATTATCACAGGCCGGGCAACGGCGGAAGATTATCTCGGCATTGCAATTTGTTTGGCGCTTGCCGCGCTGGGATTTTGGCTTGTGCGGCCGTCAAAACGTGCGCAGATTCTTGCGCTCTGGCGCAGCAAGTGGAATCTGCCGCAGCCGGACAATCAGCCGGAAACAGATGCACAATGAGCGCACAAGGTTCTGCGCTTGACAAATGCGTGTTTTCTTAAACAATCGTTATCCGTTGGCTTGAAATTCTTTATTTATCAATGAATCTCAAGCTTTACAATAGGCTATGCTCATTGAGTACAAAAGGAGGCGTTCTTATGTCCAAGGATGGAAATCCCCTGCTGCTTCTGGATAACAGCACCATGTATGTTCTCGGCAAGGGCACATACAAAATCGAGCCCATGACCTTTGCGGAGGCCAAGGCAATCATCGACATGTTCGGCGAAGAGGACGTGCTGCGCTGCTACACAGACAGCGCCATCGACAAGGTGATGCATGACTACGTCGGCGTAGAACACCGCAACTTCCCGCGCAAAACGATTGCGCGCATGCGTGCCGGTCAGCAGGCGATCGCATTCAAAGAATATATCGCTCCGTCCGAGACGCAGCCGATCATCGACCTCGATCCCGGCGCACAGGCACAAAAAATTCAAAATGTCTATGTGTTTTGCGAATTCATCACGCGCATGATCTGACCATGGACGCTTTTCAGCAGGCAGCAAAAGCTGTCTGCTTTTTTTCAGGGATAAAATCTTAATAAAATCTTTCATAGACATTTTCAGAAAAAGATGGTATAATGAAAAAGCTTTATAAAAAGCAGTACGCTGCGTTTGCGCGGCGCTGTCAAAAACCAAAGGAGAAAATGTGACCTATGCTGCAATTTTTACTGCGGATTCTGCAGGGTGTGATCATTGGCATCGGCGGAATTCTTCCGGGTGTGAGCGGAGGAGCGATGTGCGTGATTTTCGGCGTGTACCGTCCGTTGATGGAAACGCTGTCGCACCCGTTTCAAAATTTGCGCAAATACTTCTGGACGCTGCTTCCGGTGGGAATCGGCATTGCGGTGGGCTTTATCGGGCTGGCCGGATTGGTGGATCAAATCATGCGTCTGCACGAGGCACAGGCGGTGTGCGCATTCATCGGGCTGATTCTCGGCATGCTGCCGCAACTGTATAAGGATGCCGGCGAGCAGGGCAGGGGCGCGAAAGCTTGGATCAGCTTCGGCGTCAGTACGGTTGTACTGACTGCATTGTTTCTGTATCTCAAGTACGGCACAGGGATGCACATTGTGCCGAACATCGGCTGGTGGATTTTCTGTGGCGCTGTTTGGGGACTGAACGTGATTGTACCCGGCATGAGTTCTTCGTCCACGATGATCTTTTTGGGGATCTATAAGCCCATGCTCGAGGGGATCTCACATCTGCGGCCGCAGGTTGTGATCCCGATCGGCATTGGCGCGGCGGCTGTTGTTCTGCTGCTCTCGCGCGCGGTGAACGCGCTGTTTCGCCGGCATCATACGGTGACGTATCATGCCATTCTCGGCGCCGTAATCGCTATGCTGATTCCCATTATCCCGCTGGAATTTGTATCTGTTTCTGATTCGATTTTTGACTTCATTTGTGTAGCAGCCGGTTTTGCCGTATCGCTTGTGATCAATCATATCAGTCAGAAATATTTGAAGAAATTGGAGGTAGAATATGCATAAAATTCAAGTTCTGCGCCGTATTCGGCGCACTGTATTTGCCGGATTTCTGGCATTGCTTACTTTGATAAGCGGATCGGTCAACAGCCGTTTGGAAGGCGATGTGTACCCATATGCGTCCGTAACGCGAATCGTGGGGCTGGATGCGCTGGATTGCAGTCAAGGTGTAACGACAGACGGCACAGATTGGATCTACAGCGGCAAAACAAGTTTGATCAAAATCTCTGCAGACAGTGAGGAAGTGCTCGCGTATAACAAAAAAGCGATCCCTGCGCAAATGCGCACGCAGCTTGGCAGCCGGCATATCGGCGGCATCAGCTTTGCGAACGGCTATGTTTACGCCGCAATCGAGGACAGTAAAGTCTGGAAGCATCCTGTTGTTGCGCTGTACAATGCCGAAACGCTGGAATACTCAGGTCGTTTTGTTGAATTGCCCGGCAAGGACAGCGGCAGCGCACAGGCGCTCACACAGGGCGTGCCGTGGGTTGCCTGCGACACAGAAAACGGCGTTTTCTATGTCGCGCAGTGCCGCAACGCACAGGAATTGTATGCGTACGATCTTGAAACGCTTGCGTATCAATCGACGATCCCGCTGCGTACATCTGTTGACCGGATTCAGGGCGGCGAGATGTATTGCGGATATTTGTATGTGGCAACGAACGACGATGCGCGCGCCGTATATCGCATTCGTCCGGACACGGGCGAGGTGGAGCATTATTTCGACCGAATCCTTGCGCACAGCGATCATATCGCCAATTTCGGCGGCGAGGGCGAGGATATGACTGTGCTGCCGATGCAGGACGGCACGATTTTCCATGCGTTGAACATCGGCGCATTATTTGTGGATGCAAATCTTCGCCATTACGCACCTGTTCCCGGAAAGCCGCTTGAAATCGAGAAGGAGCCGGATGATCCGTCGGTGCTGTATGTCCAAAAATATGTGTCCGATATTCTCGCTTCCAACAACTATACGCTGAAGATCGAGGCGACCGACGGGGCAAAGACGCTCCCGCTGACCTGTTACAGATCCGGAGCTGACATGACGTATGAAATGACGGTGTCCGATCTGCTGGCGAATATGACGGAAACAGACTATCCGTTTTTGAGCTCGCTCGGTTCCAATACAACGATCCGCGTGATTTTAAAAGGCGTCGGCACATCGGAAGAAACCGTATACCTTTCAACCTCAATCGGCTATGTGGAGCTGAATGATTTTTCCGCAGCGGAGATGGGATTGGATGTGGAGGACGTTCTGAACGGCAACTTGCTGGAGATCGGACTGGATACGCTCACATTTGTTCGCAGCGAAGGAAGAGACGGAGTATGGTCGGAATCCTTTATCAATGCAGAAGGCGATACGCTGTACGTGTTCTACTTCACATCCAGAGGCCTTTGCAATGTGCAAACGATTGATCCTGTCACGATGGAAGTATTGTCCGACGTCCGTGTTTCCCTGATGTCCGGCGTGGCGAATTCCAATGTGTTTACGCCAAGCGGGCGAAGACTGGAAATCGAAGAGATTGAGCGGCTATTCGGCTGATTCAATCATTTGCAGGCGCAGCGGTCAATCTGCTGCGCTTTTTTCGTTGTTCATATAAAATTTACACATTCCGTCCTGCTGTGTGCGGGTCGTTCGGTTGACAGAGAAGGAAATATCTGATACAATATCAAAGAATATGGAGTATTCTATAAACTGCGCAATATGCGCAGGCGGAGGGATTGTATGCGCGGAAAACTGATCGTACTCGAGGGCCTGGACGGCAGCGGAAAGACGACGCAGCTGACAAAGCTTCGTGAAAGTCTTGCCGCCGGCGGCAGCGTGGTGCGTCAGATCAAACTGCCCGATTACGAGGATGATTCGAGCGCGTTGGTGCGGATGTATCTTGGCGGTGCGTTCGGCGATGATCCGCAGGCGGTGAATGCATATGCTGCCTCCGCGTTTTATGCAGTGGATCGCGTGGCGCATTATTTGCGCAAGTGGCGGGCGGATTATCTTGACGGCAGCGTGATTTTAGCGGATCGATATACTACGTCCAACGCCTATCACCAGCTGCAAAAGCTGCCGCGTGCGCAGTGGGATGCATTCCTTGACTGGCTCGAGGATTTTGAATACGATAAGCTGGCGCTCCCGCGCCCGGACAGGGTGATCTACCTGGATATGCCGATTGAAGTTTCGCAAAAACTGATGAGTGCGCGTTATGGAGGCGATGAGGGCAAAAAGGATATCCACGAATCCAATGTTCGGTACCTGACAAAGTGCCGCGAGGCGGCGCTGTATGCGGCCGAAAGATTAGGCTGGCATGTTCTGCAATGTGCTGTCGGCGACGTGCCCAGAAGCATCCCGGACATTGCCGACGACGTGCGCCGGCTGATTTCAAAGGAGTTTTCAATTCTATGATCGAGTTTCGATACCCCCGGATTGAGGATAAGGCATGGGTGAGCGCACTCATGCAGTCCACCGCCCGGGAGAGTTGTGAATATTGCTTCGGCAATCTGTTTGTCTGGAGCCCGTCGTACGAGACCAAGATTGCCTGTGTCGACGGATTCTTTGTCGCGCGCAGCGAAGATGAAGGGGAGAGCGCTTATTGCTTTCCGATGGGAAACGGTTCGCTGCTGCCTGTGCTGCAGGCGCTGATTGCCGATGCGCAGGAGCGCGGAGGTTTATTGCGCTTTTTTGGTGTGACAGAGTCGGACAAGCTGCTGCTCGAGCAAGCCATGCCGGGCAAATTCCAATATACCGAAGATCGCGATTTTTTTGATTATATATATGACAGAGAGGATCTGGCAACCCTCAGCGGAAAAAAATACCACGGCAAGCGCAACCATATTGCTGCATTTGAACGCGCAGGGGATTGGAAGTATGAACCGATCACGCCGGAAAACCTTCCGGAATGCGTCGAAATGGATAAGGCGTGGAAGGCGCTCAATCTGGATAAAAATCCGCAGGAGCTGGAGCGCGAAAACAAAGCGCTGCAGCGTACATTCCGCCACTACTGGGAGCTTGGGATGCGCGGTGCGCTGCTGCGTCAGGGAGGTCGTGTTGTCGCGTTTACAATCGGCGAGCCGATGGGCAGCCATATGTTTTGCACACATTTTGAAAAAGCGTTTGCCGATGTGCGCGGCGCATACCCGATGATCAACCGCGAATTTGCCGCTCGAACCATTACGGAATTTCCGCGCGTCAATCGCGAGGAAGACACGGGCGAGGAAGGCCTGCGCAAGGCAAAACTCAGTTACCATCCCGTCAAATTGCTGACGAAATATACAGCCGAATATGCAGGGTAAGGCGAGAGTAGCGCGCGCGGAGGATATACCTGCGCTGCGGCGGAATTGGCAGGCCTGCTTCGGCGATGAGGCGGCGTATCTGGATTTTTTCTTTTCGCGCCGTTTTGACCCGCAAACGACGCTGGTTTGGGATTTGGATGGTGTTGTCGTGTCCCAGTTGTTTCTGCTTCCGGCGAAACTCCGGGATACAGCAGGCACGCTGTATGCGATCGACTATCTTTTTGCCGCCGCGACTCATCCGGATTTCCGCTGCAAAGGTTATATGGGGCAGCTTTTGCACTTTGCTGAATCTTTTTCCGCACAACGGGGCAAGTGCGGTATCGCGCTGCTCCCGGGCGAAGAGCGTTTGTATGGTTACTATTCGCGCTTTGGCTATCGCACGGCTTTTTGCCGCCGCATCTGGCACGGAAATTTGCGGACGATTCCGGATCTCGATGTGCCGCAGAATGTTTCAGATGAAGCGATCCCGTTTCTGACGCAATATG
>CAMOCU010000016.1 GCA_946610835.1 uncultured Clostridia bacterium
CCAATACAGCGCGCACCCCGAAGTACGCAGACGGCGCAACGGTCAGCGATCTGACCTCCTCGCAGGGCGGCGTCGTCACGCTGTACGCTGTCTGGAGCAAGGAAGAATATACCATCACCTATGAACCCAACGGCGGCACCATCACCACGGAAGGTACAACAAAATATACCACAACCGACCGCGTTGCCATGCCTGCCGCAACACGCCGCGGCTTTGTGCTCAACGGCTGGACGCCCGCCGTTTCTGCAGGCAACTGGGTCGCGCTGGATCTGTATAACGGAATTCTTGCCGCGGGTATGTACGGCAATGTCACGCTGCGCGCACAGTGGAGCAAGCTTTCCTACACCATCACATGGCTCCCGGCCGGCGGCACACTTTCCGGCAAATACACAACCGAATACGACATTGATACAGCCATCGTCCTGCCCGCAATCAGCCGTTCCGGCTTTGCCTTCAGCGGCTGGCAGGCTGACGAAATCTGGGACAGCGTGTTCTTTACCGACGCTGCTCCCACAGGCAAGCTTGGCGATGTTACCATCACCGCGGTATGGGTACAGCGCAACTACACCGTTGCATTCCATCCGGCCGGCGGCACGGGCGAAATGGAGGCGCAATCCATCCAGTTCGACGTAACAACACCGCTGAAGACCAATACATTTGAAAAACTCGGCTACAACTTCGTTGGCTGGACCATGACCGAGGGCGGCAATTCCGCTGAATTCACAGACGGCGCAAATGTCTACAATCTCAGCGCCTCTGACGGCGGCACCGTTAATCTGTATGCCGTGTGGTCACCTATCACCTTCTCTGTTTCTTACAATCTCAACGGCGCATCCGGCTTCCTGGGCAATTCTTCCGTAAGCATGGACGGCAGCGTAACACTGCGCGAGCCTTCCAACACAGAACCCGTCATCAACGGCCACGCCTTCTCCTTTGCCGGCTGGGCGCTGACCAAAGCGGATGCGGACGCAGGCGTTGTTGCATATGCGGGCAAGGCAGAGTTTGCGCTGAATTCCGCAGCGCTTAACAATCTCCAGGTCAACTGGAGCGCCAATCGTCCCGTCATTACGCTGTACGCAGTCTGGACGAACATTGAAATCAGCCTTGTGCTTGTCGAAGATTCCGGCGCGAAGCTGGATGCAGCGCACAGCATCGTGTACGGCATTGATCAGGGTCTGACAGCCGAAGATATGAGCAGTTACCTGCAGGTCGCCGGCAACGGCCATCTTGAGTATGAGTACAACGCCTACATCGGCACAGGCTCCATCGTTAAATTGTACAACGATTACACCGGTGCGCTTGAAGGTACTTACACCATCGTGCTTTACGGCGATCTCAACGGAGACGGCGTGATCAATTCCACCGACCTTTCGATTGAAAAAAGTATGGTCATCGGCGCGACCGACGCATCCTTCAACTCCATCTTCGCGTATGCGGCAGACATCAACAATGACGGCGATATCAACAACTCCGACCTCTCCGCATTCAAGAGCGTTGTCGTCGGCGCAGCTCATCTCGATCAGTCCACACGTGAATTGACACAAATCTGAGCGAAAAAGAACTTTTTACAAATTTCTGAAAAATGCTTGACAAACCACTCTGCCGGTGTTAGAATGTGGAATAACAACTGCGATGACGGAACTATTGTATGCAGGACAGGCGCGACAGAGAGTCGGCGGGCGGTGCGAGCCGATACGCTGCTGCAGGCAAGTCTCCTTCCCGAGCAGGAGCGCTGAAGATCGGTTCCCTTTTGTGTAGGCGCTTCCGGCAGCCCCCGTTATCATGGGCAAAGAACTTGTTGGAGTTCTGAGCGGCCGTCGGCATCGGCGGCAATCAGGGTGGTACCGCGGATTTTTATCAATTCGTCCCTGGGGTCATATTCTGTGACCCCAGGGTTTTTTATTTCAGAAAGGATGGTTATCATGAAACAAGTAGTCCTGTGCGACAGAACGCTCTGCCGGCCGGGCGGTGCATTCAGCTTTAAAGAAAAAATTGAGATCGCCCGCCAGCTGGAAAATCTATCCGTGGACGCAATTGAGCTTCCCGTGATCGAAAATGTGCGTACAGACGTCCTGCTCGTCAAAACGATCTCCTCCTTCGTCAAAAAAGCCGTGTTGTCTGTGGATGCCGGCGGTACGGCGGAAGGGATTGAAAACGCCGCTGCCGCTTTGACCAGCGCGGCGCATGGGCGCATTCGCATTTCCCTTCCCGTTTCCACGGTGAACATGGAGTATTCCTACCATAAAAAAGCCCCGAAAATGCTGCTGCTGATCGAATCGCTTGTGCGGCAGGCAAAAGAAGTTTGTGCAGATGTTGAATTCTGCGCACTGGACGCAACACGCGCAGAAGAAGGATTTCTGCCCGATGCGATCCGCTCCGCCGTGCAGGCAGGCGCAACGTCTGTCACACTTTGCGACGTTGAGGGCGTGATGCTCCCGGATGCGTTTGCCGCATTCGTCGCGGAATTGCTTGCCGATTCTGCGCTGCCGGACAGCATTGCGCTCGGCGTACAGTACAACGACCGCAACGGTCTGGCGGCCGCCGCTTCGATTCTCGCCGTACAGGCAGGCGTTCAAACCGTGAAAACCGCATGCGGCGCTGACTGCGTTGATCTGGGCGTTTTCGGCAATCTGTTGAAAAACTGCGGCGGGACATGCGATCTGTCCGCCAATCTGGAACTGACGCGTCTGGGACGCACTTTGTCGCAAATCTCCCGCTTCCTCGGCACAAGCAGCGGCAGCGCGATTTCTGTCCCCTCCGACGCCGACAGCAACATCCATTTCGATGAAAAAGACACGCAGGATACCATTGCCGCTGCCGTCCGCCAGCTCGGGTACGATTTGTCTGCCGAAGACGAGGCAAAGGTCTATTCCGAATTTCTGCGCGTTGCTGCCAAAAAAACCGTCGGTACTAAAGAGCTGGAGGCGATCGTCGCCTCTGCTGCACTGCAGGTTCCGAGCACGTACAAACTGCAAAGTTATGTCGTCCAATCCGGCAACGTTCTGTCCCCTTCCGCACAGATTCGTCTGGACAAAAACGGCGAAATTCTTGCAGGCATCGCTATGGGCGACGGTCCGATTGACGCAGCCTTTGTAACCGTTGAGCAGATCGTCGGACAGCATTACGAACTGGATGATTTTCAGATTACAGCCGTCACAGAGGGCACCGAAGCAATGGGCTCTGCACTTGTCAAACTGCGTTACGACGGCAAACTGTATTCCGGCAACGGCATCTCTACCGACATCGTGGGCGCAAGTATCCGCGCCTATCTGAACGCATTGAATAAAATTCTGTATGAGGAGGAGCAGCAGAAATGAAGCTTTCCTTTTCAACCAAAGGCTGGCATGGCAGATCGTTCGACGATTTCTGCAACATGGCAAAAGATCTGGAGTTCGGCGGCATTGAACTGCACAACACACACAGTCCGCTGTTCACCGAACCGGACGGCGCATTTTATGATTATACCGCTGCGGCAACACGCCGTGCGCTGCTGGACGCCAAAATTGACTTACCCTGCGTGGACGCGATCTGCGACCCGGGCGACACTGCCGGGCGTGACGAAGCGCTTTTCGAAGCGCGCCGCTGCATGGAAATTGCCGCCTCGCTGCACATTCCCTGCGTAAGGCTGAAAGCGTACACGTGTGCCGATCCGGACACTGTGAGCGCAAACGTCGAGACTTTTCTGGCTGCGCTGATGGACGACGCCTGTCGGCTGGGCGTGACGCTGCTGGTGGAAACATCCGGCGTGTTTTGCGACACCGGCCGCCTGCGCGATGTACTGAATGTGTTCGCGGACGAACATGTTGCTGCGCTGTGGGACATGACCTCCACATACTTCCTCGGCGGTGAAAGCGCCGAAAAATCCATCACCAATCTCGGCGCTTATGTCCGCCACGTCCACATCAAAGACGCTGTGCGTACGGGGGATACGCTGGAATACTGCCTGATGGGTGAAGGCAAGCTGCCGATCGACGATATGATCGCCGCGCTGCGCAGCATCAATTACAGCGGTTACGTTTCGCTGGAGTGGGATCCGGCATGGTGTCCTGAAATTGACGACATGGAGATCATTTTTGCCCAATTTGCCGGATATATGCATCCGTACCGCGATACTGCTGCCGCCGCGCCGACTCTGTACAGCAACAAAGCGCACGACGGCAAATACGTCTGGAAAAAACATACCCTGATCGATCTGACTTTTCCGCAGGTGCTTGATCGCATGGTCGAGGAATTTCCCGATCAATACGCATTCAAATACACGACGCTCGACTATACCCGCACATACAAGGAGTTCCGCGATGATGTGGATGAATGTGCCCGCGCACTTGTAGCAATGGGCGTTCGTCCCGGTTCGCATGTGTCTGTGTGGGCAACGAATATTCCGCAGTGGTACATCGCTTTTTGGGCGACAACCAAAATCGGTGCAGTCCTCGTTACGGTCAACACTGCATATAAAGTGCACGAGGCGGAGTATCTGCTGCGCCAGAGCGATACGCACACGCTGATTTTCATCGAAAGTGCGCTGGACTCCAATTACTCCTCCATCATTTCCGAACTGTGCCCTGAACTGGAAAACACGCCGAAAGGCCAACCGCTGCATTGCCGCCGCCTGCCGTTTTTGCGCAACGTGATCACTGTCGGCTTCCGCAAAAAAGGGTGCCTGACGTGGGATGAGTTCCTTGAAAAGGCACAGGATGTTCCGCCCGAGGATATCCGCCGCATGGCTGCCGGCGTTCACAAGGACGATGTGTGCAACATGCAGTACACCTCCGGTACAACCGGCTTTCCAAAAGGCGTGATGCTCACGCATTACAACGTGGTCAACAACGGCAAGTGCATCGGTGACCGGATGGAGCTTTCCACCGCCGACCGCATGATGATTCAGGTGCCCATGTTTCACTGCTTCGGCATGGTGCTGTCCATGACCGCTTCCATGACACACGGCGCAACGCTCTGCCCGATTCCGTATTTCTCCGCAAAATCCTCGCTCGCCTGTGTCAACCGCGAAAAAATTACGGTATTCAACGGCGTGCCCACCATGTTTATTGCCATGCTGGAACACCCGGACTTTGAAAAGACCGATTTCTCTCATATGCGCACCGGCATTATGGCCGGCTCCACATGTCCCGAATCGCTGATGCGGCTGGCGCAGGAAAAGATGCACATGATCGGCATTACAAGCGTTTACGGCCAGACAGAAGCTTCTCCCGGCTGCACCATGACCGATTGGGAGGAATCCGTTGATCTGCGTACGGGCACGGTCGGCAACGCCTTTCCCGAAGTGGAGTGCAAAGTGATTGACCCTTCCACCGGCGAAGAAGTTCCCGACGGCACCAACGGCGAATTCGTTGCACGCGGCTATAATGTGATGAAAGGGTACTATAAAATGCCGCAGGCAACTGCCGCTGCGATCGACGCAGACGGCTGGCTGCACACGGGCGATCTTGCCTGCCGCGAACCGAACGGTTACTACCGCATCACAGGCCGCCTGAAGGACATGATTATCCGCGGCGGCGAGAATATTTACCCCAAGGAAATCGAAGAATTCATCTTTACCAATGACAAGGTGCAGGATGTTCAGGTCATTGGCGTTCCGGACGAGCAATACGGCGAAGAAATCATGGCTTGGATCGTGCTCAAGCCGGGCGAAACGAGCACCGAAGAAGAGATGAAAAAATACGTTGCCGATCATATGGCGCGCCACAAAGTCCCGCGGTATGTGGACTTCGTCGACGGATTCCCCATGAATGCCGCCGGAAAGATCCAGAAATTCAAGATGCGGGAAATAGCGGTCGAAAAGCTCGGCCTGAAAAAGTAAATCCACCCTGCAGGGCGGCGCGTTTGCGCCGCCTTTTTTCGTATGATGGGCTGTCGTCAATCTGTGGCGAAAACCCGCAAGGGGCGTAGTTGCCGAAGAATTCCAGAGCGACTCCCAAGGTTTACATCGCGAGGTGTAGGCGAGAAGAAAGAATCCGATGGATTCAACGCTTCCTTTGTATCCCTTTGCCCGGACGGATTTTCCGCCGCGAGGTACTAACCCGCATTTTTTCATGAAAACGGCTCGATCGCACTACATCCCGTGAATCGGATTTTTTTCATTTTAGCTTTTTATATATTGTTTTAATAATACTTATATTGCAAAAAAGCCTTGATAAATCTGCGGTTCTGTGTTATAATAAATGCATATTATTGTCATCTGGAGGAACCGCTTTATGATCGAGATTACCGAAGCGCTGCAAGCGCTGACAACCCAGCTGCAGGAGCCGCTTTCCCGCGCCGGATTCGCGCTGTATTATCCCGAAGGCGCGGATCGGCACGCACTGCCCGTGGTTGAGGAACGTGACACGCAGTTTGTCTCCTTTGCCGCCGACAGCGGGACAATCCGAATCGAGTTTTCCGGCAACACACTCGGCCTGTATTATGCCGAAGCAGCCCCGGACGTTGCGCAAAAGGGTGACATGACACGCCTGTCCCTATCCCTGTTCGAGCCGGAAACGGCCGATGTGCGGGACGTAAAATACGTCGCGGACGAATTTGCGGAAACACTGGGCGGCAAATTTTCCACCGCCAAAAAGGCGCAGGGCAGCAAAAAACTGCCCGGATCCGTATCCAAAACAGCTGTGCGCAACGGCGCATTTTATGACCTGCCGTCCTTCGGCAGCCGCTTCACCGCCATTTATCCGGAACTGCGCGCCGCATTCAAAGAAAACATCGACCGCTACGGCGAGTTCCTTGCGGACGATTTTTTCCGAACATCCGGCAACGCACTCATACAGGACATCATCCGCCAAAACGATCCTGCGCGGATGAAAAAGCTGTTCAATCTGCTCAACGAAATGTACGACAACGGCGTCAACGACGTCCAAAGCCTGATCGTTGTCACGATCCTCGGCGAACCGCTGCAAGACGAAAAAATGCTCGCCAACTGTGTGGATTATATGAACGATGAGCTTTGCGTCAACGTTATCAGGGTCAACAAGTTCCTCAAATCTTCCTCCGGCAAAAGCGCGCGCATGCGCCTGGACAATCCTCCGCGCTACAAACCGAAAAAGGAAAAGAAAAACAACATGCTGTCCTCCCTGCTCGGCGGCGGATCGGGCATGGGCATGTGATCGGACAGATCCATAACGCAGAAAGGGAGGCTTTCGTGATGGACGATCTCGAAAAAACGGAATTGGAAGAATTCACTGAATCCGAAGCTGAAATCAAACCGGCCGACATCGTATTTGAAGAAACGGAGGTCATCGAGGACGATGTCGAGATGATGGACACCGCTGTGGACGAAGAATACGGCGCCGAGCAAATTCAGGTGCTCGAGGGACTGGAAGCTGTGCGCAAACGTCCCGGCATGTATATCGGTTCCACCGGTCCGCGCGGCCTGCACCACCTCGTCTACGAAATTGTGGACAACTCTATCGACGAGGCGCTCGCAGGCTTTTGCACAGACATCGACGTAGAGATTCTGCCCGGCGACATCATCAGCGTGCGCGACAACGGCCGCGGCATCCCCGTGGAACTGAACGAAAAATTGGGTCTGCCGTCCGTGACAGTAGTGCTGACCGTGCTGCACGCCGGCGGCAAATTCGGCGGCAGCGGATACAAAGTTTCCGGCGGTCTGCACGGCGTCGGCTCGTCCGTGGTCAACGCGCTGTCAGAATGGCTGGAGGTCGAAGTGTCGCGAAACGGTCATGTGCACGCCCAGCGGTTTGAACGCGGCAACATTGCCTCGGATCTGCGAATTGTGGGCGACACTGACGCCACGGGCACACTGATCCGTTTTAAACCTGATCCGGAGATTTTTACCGAAACTACGATTTATGATTTCGACGTGCTGGAGCGGCGCCTGCGCGAATCCGCGTTTCTGAATGCCGGGCTGCGCATCCGTTTGCGCGACCTGCGCGACAGCGAAAACACCGTCGAAAAGGAATACTGCTACGAAGGCGGTCTGTCCAGCTTTGTAGACTATCTTAACAAAAGCCGCGCACTCACACCTCTGCACGAGCATCCGATTCACTTCAGCGTGGTCAAAGCGGACAAAGAGGCGGAAATCGCGCTCATGTACAACGATAGCTACAACGAGTTGATTCTCTCCTACGCCAACAACGTCAACACCGTGGACGGCGGCACGCACGAAACCGGATTTAAAACCGCACTGACCCGTGTGTTCAACGATTACGGCCACAAATACAACATTCTCAAGGACGGCGACAAAAACCTGTCCGGTGAGGACTGCCGCGAGGGATTGACCGCCGTTGTCAGCGTCAAGCTGACCGAAGCGCAATTTGAAGGCCAGACCAAAGGCAAGCTTGGCAATACAGAAATCACGCCGCTTGTTTCCGGCGCGGTTTACGAAAAACTGATGACCTACTTCGAGGAGAATCCGCAGGTGGCCAAAGCCATCTTCTCCAAGGCGCTGGACGCCTCCCGCGCGCGGGAGGCCGCCCGCAAGGCGCGCGATCTTGCCCGGCGCAAAAGCGCTTTGGAGGGCAACTCTATGCCCGGCAAGCTTGCGGACTGCACCGAAAAGAGCGCGGAATTTACCGAAATTTACATCGTCGAGGGAGATTCCGCCGGCGGCTCCGCCAAGGAAGGCCGAGACCGCCAGTATCAGGCAATCCTCCCGCTGTGGGGTAAAATGCTCAACGTCGAACGCTCCCGACTGGACAAAGTGATCGGCAACGACAAGCTCGCGCCCGTTGTAACCGCGCTTGGCACCGGGATCGGCGACGAGTTTAATCTGGAAAAGCTGCGTTACGACAAGGTCATTATCATGGCCGATGCCGATGTGGACGGCGCGCACATCCGCACGCTGCTGCTGACGTTCTTTTTCCGCTATATGCGGCCATTGATCGAACAGGGACACGTTTACATCGCCCAGCCGCCGCTGTTCAAAGTCAGCAAGGGAAAAAGGTTTGCCTACGCTTTCTCCGACGAGGAACGCGACGAAAAAATTCAGGAGATGGGCGGCAGCTGTGACATCCAGCGGTACAAGGGCCTTGGTGAAATGGATCCCATGCAGCTGTGGGAAACAACGATGGATCCCCAAACGCGCATCATGCTGCGCGTGACGCTCGCCGACGCCATGGAAGCGGACGAAACGTTCTCGCTTTTAATGGGCGAAAAGGTCGAGCCGCGGCGGGAATTCATTATGCAGAACGCCCGCTTCGTGCAAAATCTGGATATTTAAAAAAGGAGGTGCGCAGCAGTCATGAATAAAATGGAAGAACAAAAGAAGCATGAGGAGTTCCGGGAACATCTTCTGAACCAAAAGATTATCAATGTGGATCTGAACCGGGAAATGCGCAAATCCTTTTTGGATTACTCCATGTCCGTCATTGTGTCCCGCGCGCTGCCGGACGTGCGCGACGGATTGAAACCGGTGCATCGCCGAATCCTTTACACGATGTACGAAAACAGCCTTTTCCCCGACAAAGCGTACCGCAAATGCGCGGACACTGTCGGTTCCGTGCTGGGTCGTTATCATCCGCATGGCGACGCTTCGGTGTATGACGCCATGGTGCGTCTTGCACAGACTTTCTCTATGCGGTATATTCTGGTCGACGGCCACGGCAACTTCGGTTCGGTAGACGGCGATCCGCCCGCCGCGTACAGATACACGGAGTCCCGCATGAGCAAAATGGCCATGCGCATGCTGACCGACATCGACAAGGACACTGTGGACTTCATGCCCAACTACGACGACCGTTTGAAAGAGCCGGTCGTATTGCCGTCCAGATACCCCAATCTGCTGGTCAACGGTTCTGTGTCCGGCATCGCT
>CAMOCU010000017.1 GCA_946610835.1 uncultured Clostridia bacterium
CAGCCGTGTTTTATTTGTGATCACAATCTCGCAATCGCGCGTGCGTTCGCGGATCTGCTCGGGTGCTGTACGGTCGTATACCGTATACGAATCTGCGAATTCCGACAGCCATTCCCAGGATAGATCCCCCGGATTGGTTGTATATCCGTCCAGTATAACAGCGCGCATCTCAAATACCTCCATAACACATATTCTCTTACCTTTTATTATATCAGATAATCTGTAAATTGAAAAGAGAAAAAATAGTATAAAGCATTGATTTTTGTTCACATCTATGTTACAATATCAACATATTCGGGATTATATGTTCCGAATCAAAGAATACGAGTGTAAAAAGGAGAAGAAAAATGAGTAAGCAGTCCAAACGCATTCTTTCCCTGCTGCTGACCGTGCTGATGACGGTCGGTATGATGTCTGTGTCGATGACAAGTGTCAGCGCACGTGTTGTAACCCATGAAGGCGATGATCACATCTTTTTTTCCCGCGTGATTCAGCCTACGTGTACCGAAAAAGGCTATACCCTTCAGGTATGCTATTGCGGTTATTCAAGACACGCTGCAGGTTCAGACAGAGCGCCTCTCGGTCATGAGATGAAAGAAACGGTGCGCGTACAACCGACCTGCACCTCGGATGGTTATACGGTACAGACGTGTGCCAACTGCGGTTACAGCGAAATTACAAAGACTGATGCCGCAAAAGGTCATACCACACCTGTGTATGTGGTCACAAAAGCAGCAACCTGCACCAAGGCAGGCGAAAAAGTCGGCTTCTGCACCACATGCGGCAAAGCGATCGCAACTGAGGCAATCCCGGCCGCAGGCCATGGAACTACCGTGTGGAAGTTGGATTATGATGCGACTCCCGATCATGAAGGACAGATGACAGAATATTGCACTGTCTGCGGCGAAGCAGTTGGCGAAAGTCGGACTTTCCCGCTGCATACGCACACAGAAGGCTACAAATCCGTTCTCCTTGCGCCGTCATGTGAGAAAAGCGGCGTGGAAGGCACGTTCTGCGCTGTTTGCGGTGTTTGCTATAAAACGTCTGCAATCGACGCGCTCGGCCACACGGATGTTGTCTCTGTGGTTTCGACTCCGGCAACCTGTACGGCAGGCGGCGAGACGATCGGCTATTGTGCGCGCTGCGGATTGGCAGTGATGAGCGAGAAGATTCCTGCATCCGGACACACCGAAGGCGTGTGGTATATCGCTACAGAACCGACCTGCACCACCGCCGGCAAAGAAATCTGCACATGCAGCGTATGCGGTGAAGCGTTTGATTCGCGTGATGTCGAAGCGCTCGGCCACGACGATGGCGTGTGGCAAACTTCCATCCCCGCAACCTGCACCAAATCCGGCGAGGCGACGCTTGTTTGTACACGTTGCAGCAGCGCGATCGACGTAAAAACAATGGATCCGCTCGGTCATGATGACGGTGTCTGGACGGTTTCGATCCAGCCGACCTGCACACAGGACGGCGAAGAGATCTGTGCCTGCACGCACTGCGGCGAACAGATTGGTTCCCGCGTAATCGAAGCAACCGGTCATGACGAAGGTGTATGGAAGGTTGATTTTGAAGCAACACCCGACCACGAGGGGCAGATGAGCCTGTATTGTTCAAAGTGCGGACAGGTGCTGGATACAACCACGTTCACGCTGCACGTCCACACCGAAGGCTACAGAGAAACCATCACTCCGGCAACCTGCACGACAGACGGCGAAGGCGGCGTGTTCTGCGCGACCTGCGGCGTCAAATACTCTACATATGATATTCCTGCGCTTGGTCACGATTACAGCGAATGGTACACCAACAACGACGGCACACATTCCAAGACCTGCTCGCGCTGCCACGATCTGCAGAGTGAAAACTGCACATACGAACTGACTGTCGTCTGCCCGACCTGCACCGAAGGCGGCTATACTGTACATACCTGCACCATTTGCGGCTACAGCTACACGGACGGCTACACGGATCCGCTCGGCCACTGCTGGGGCGCATGGGTGGATGACGAGAACTGCGAAACGCATACGCGCACTTGCCGCCGCTGCTGCGAAAGAGAAACAGACGTCCACAGCTGGAGTGACTGGAGCTTCAACCACGACGCATGCCTGTTCCGCCCCGGGACAAAGAGCCGCATCTGCGCGGATTGCGGAGCGGTACATACCGTCAAAGCGCCGCATACCTCCTGGCTCGGCCGTATTTTCTATCCCATCGGGCTGTTTATCTGCAATTTCTTCAACAAGATTGTTTACGGCCTGTCTTTGAACTGGCTGTTCCCTTGGATCACCGTTCCGTACAGAACCTGATCTTATACCCCGACTTTACATTAAAGTGAGGTATTTGTTTTGAAAAGAATCAGTAAATGTATTTTGTCTTTGATCCTCTGCGGCGTCCTGATGCTCCCAAGCATCGGGATGCTGCCAAAGGCAGAGGCAGAACCGGAAAGTGTTCAATATTTGTTTTGTACGCAGTATCCAAGAGGCACAGGCTCAAATTTATGGGAGTTCACGCAGGAAACATTGCATTTTATGAATGGTTGGACTGCAACGACGGTTAAAAACGGCTTTACATTGTTTGCATTATCTTCTCATAGTGGTCAAATTGCATATTGCATTGAGCCTAATATTGAAATATTTAATTCATACGAAGACAAAGACACGCATATTATCCATTATAATCCAAATTATGAGTATAATAAAGACACCTTTTGGTCGGATTATTTTGCTCCTAATGTTGACTATATTTCTCCGGAAAAAGCGAGAGATTATTTGGGCTTGATATTAGAATATGGCTATCAAGGGAATTTGTCAACTTCTTGGGATGTAAATAATGCTTCCGATCTGGATATTCTTATGAATGCTTATGCTACTCAGATTCTTGTATGGGAAGTAATTGTTGGAGAAAGAGGGAATAATTTTGAACATATTAAAGTTGATGGACTGAATTCTCAGACAGACAGGATTAAAGAAACGTGTCCTGGGTATGATGCGTTTAAAAAACAGTACGATATTATTGTTTCTAAGATTAAAAACTTAAATGGGATGACTTATCCTTCTTTTGCAAACATAGAAAAAATAAATGCTCCCCAATATGAAATGCATTATCAGGAAGATCAGTTTTATATTACACTTGAAAATCAAAACGGTAATATAGATGGCACAACATTTTCTGCAACGGCAGACGGAAAACCTTTTAATGATATTTCGTTTCAAATTGAGGGAAACAACCTCTATATTCGCAGCGATTGTGATTTTGAAGGCGTTGTTGAGGTTACGATGTCAACAAAAATGCTTGCGCCAGATCCAGCTGTTATTTCGGATGGAAAGTATAATCCTGATGTAAATAGTGATGATAAAGGAAAACAAGATATGATTTTCCTTTCATCAGATAAACAAGAAGTTTCATTTAACTGCTATTTTAATCTCAAATTCCCGCATGTACATAGGTATGTTCCGATCTATACGGATCCGGACTGTATTCACCACGGGTACATCACATGGGTCTGCCGCTGCGGCAACAGTTTTGTCAACAATTACACGGATCGTCTCGGTCATGACTTTGTTCCGGTGAACCGCGTGCAGCCGGATTGTGTCACAGAAGGACGGATCGACTACCGCTGCAGACGCTGCGGCGCCGAAAAGATCGAAACCTTGCCCCCGACCGGCCATACGCAGCCGTTGTGGGTGACTTCCAAACGCGCTTCGTGTACAAAGGACTGCGAACAGCAGGGCCTTTGTACCACTTGCGGCAAACTTTTGGACAGCCGCGCGATCCCCGCAACCGGCCATGGGAAGCTTGTGTGGAAAGTGGACTTTGAAGCGACCGCCGATCACGATGGTCAGATGACACAGTACTGTACAGTCTGCGGCGAGGCTGCAGGAAAAAGCATTCCTTTCCCGATGCATACGCACACAGAAGGTTACAAGGATATTCTGCGCGCGCCTACATGCGAAGATGACGGCGAGCAGGGCGTATTCTGCGCTTCTTGCGGCGCTTGTTACGACAGCGAGCCGCTGGAAAAGCTGGGTCATTCATCCGAAACAGTTTCTGTGACCACAACGCCGAACACATGCACAACAGCAGGGGAATGCACCCTTTATTGCACGCGCTGCGGCCTTGCGGTTTCGACAGAAACACTTGCGCCGAAAGGCCACGGCAATGGCGTGTGGTACACTTCTGTAGATGCTTCGTGTACGGCAGCAGGCGAGGAGATTCTGCTGTGCGATCACTGCGGCGACAAAATCAACGTGCGCACGCTCGCGCCGCTCGGTCATGAAGGCGTTTGGCAGACGACGATTCCTGCTTCCTGCACAACAACAGGGGAGGAAAGTCTGATTTGCTTGCGCTGCGGTACGATCTCCGAAACGCGTTCTGTTCCGATGACGGAACACGATGATGGCGTATGGACTGTATCAACACGACCCACCTGTACGCTGGACGGCGAAGAAATCTGCAAATGTACAGCCTGCGGACAAAAAATTGATGCTAGGCCGATTCCGGCCGAAGGTCACGATGACGGTGTGTGGAAAATCGACTTTGAAGCAACGCCCGATCATGACGGGCAAATGAGTCTGTATTGTTCAAAATGCAATCAGGTACTTGATACAAAAGCATTCTCCATGCATAAACATGTATCCGGATACAAGCAGGTGATTGTGGCGCCAACCTGCACCACACAGGGCGAAGGTGTGCTGTGCTGTTCTGTTTGCGGCGCGCAGTACCACATGCATTCGATTGCGGCGCTCGGTCATTTATACAGCGAATGGAAGATGAACAATGACGGCACGCATTCACGCACTTGTTCTCGTTGTCACGATGTGCAAACCGCAAATTGCCGCTTCCATGACTCTGTCAAGGAGCCAACCTGTACAGAAGGCGGATATACACAGCACGTGTGCCTGGATTGCGGCTATAGATTTAAAGACGCAATTACAGATCCACTCGGTCATGACTGGACAGAATGGAGCGCAAAAAAGTGCAATTGCGGCTGTAAATGCGGCGGATATGACTGCCGCTGTTCAGGCTGCAAATGCGATTCCGCCGAGCACGAACGTTTCTGCAAGCGATGCGGTGTGCACGAAAAAGAGGCGCACACATGGTCGGAATGGACGTCTGATCATAACGGATCATTTTTCCGTAACGGAACACATTCCCGTGTTTGCACCGCATGCGGCGCCCAACAAACGCAGGAAGCGAAGCACACGTCCTATCTCGGAAAGATTTTCTATCCGATTTACCTGTTCCTGTACAACATTCTGAATAAGACAATCTATGCGGTTTCACTTCGCTGGTTGTTTCCCGGACTGAATCTTCCGCATGTGTAAGCATTCTTCTTGACTTTCGCGGCATCGTTGCATACGGTGCCGCTTTTCCATTTCATTTTTCAAATTTTTTCAAAAAAAGATTGACCTGTATTCAGAAATAGAGTAAAATAGACAAGGTATACTTTAAAGAGGGGAGTGTTGGCCGGAATGCGAAAAATTGACAAAAAGTCCTGGTTTAAGTTTTCCGGTACAGTACTTCTTGTGTTGGCCGGCGTGTTTTGCTGTCTGCTGTCAGTCATGCAGATTGAAGAACTGCATCGCTGGTATGAAACGTGGCAGCAGCAGCTGGTTCTTCTGGAGGAACGTGTGCTTGCTATCGACAATAAAGGCTTGATTGTTCTGGCGGTGTTTCTGCTTTTTACGCTCAAGGCATTTTTTCCGCCGGTAACGATTCCGGCAATTTGTCTGATTTCCGGCGCGGTACTGCCGTGGTACGCTGCATTGCTGGTCAATATCCTCGGCGTTGCATGGCTGATGACAATCCGGTACCTGTGGGGGGTTCGATTTGGTGGAGGGAGTACAATTCGGTTTGTTCGCAACAACGAGGTTGTGCGAAAACTTTTGGAAAGCAAGGGGACGGGAAATCCGTATATGCTGTTTATTTTGCGATTGATTCCTGCGTTCCCTGTCAACAGTATCAGCCGCTTGTACGGCGCGATGCAGTTTCCGTACATGCGGTATATTCTGCTTTCTCTGGCAGGTTTTATGTTCAAAATCCTGTCTTATACGATCATCGGCGGCAATGTATTCAACCCGTTGTCCGCGTCGTTCCTGCTGCCGATTATACTGCTGTGTTTCTTCTCCGGCAGTTTGTTGATCGGGCTTACATATTTGCTGGAGAATTTAGAAAAAAACAAAAAAGACGAAAAGAAAGGTTGAGAATAGATGAAGCAAGAGGATATTCTGCGCGGTGCTATGGATGATTGTTTTCTTCAATTGTATCCGGCGCAGCAGCTGGAACGTCAGCGTGAACGGTACGCACAACTTCAAAACCGTTTTGCGGAGTATTTCGGAGAAGGGGATGTATCCTTTTTCTCTGCGCCCGGGCGTACGGAAGTCGGCGGCAATCATACCGATCACAATCACGGCAAGGTGCTGGCAGCCGCAATCAATCTCGACGCCGTTGCGGCGGCTTGTGCGCGCAACGATTTGCGTATTCGTGAAAAATCCGAAGGCCATGACCTCAACGCGGTAGACATCTCCTCGCTGGAAGTTGTAGAGAGCGAAAAGGGTCATTCCAGCGCATTGATTCGTGGGGTGTGTGACGGTTTTGCACGCCGCGGTTATCGGGTAGGCGGGTTTGATGCTGCGGTTGCTTCCGATGTGCTTTCCGGTTCCGGTCTTTCCAGCTCTGCAGCGTATGAAGTGTTGATCGGAACAATCCTGAACTATCTGTACAACGACGGAAAAGTCAGCGCAGTGGAGATTGCGCAAATCGCTCAATATGCCGAAAATGTTCACTTTGGCAAGCCCTGCGGCTTGATGGATCAAATGGCGTCCTCTGTCGGCGGATTTATTTCAATTGACTTTAAGAATCCTCCGGAGCCTGTGATCCGAAAGGTGGATTTTGATTTTGCAACATGTGGACATGCGCTGTGTATTGTGGATACAGGCGGCAGTCATAATGATCTGACAGAGGATTATGCGGCCGTGCGCAGAGAAATGGAATCCGTTGCATCTGCTATGGAGAAACGTGTGCTGCGTGAAGTTGATCCTTCGGATTTTTATGCGCAGATGGGGACACTTCGCGGCAAGGTGAGCGACCGTGCACTCATTCGCGCGATGCATTTCTTTTGCGAAAATGAGCGTGTGGATCGCGAGGCGGACGCACTTTCCAAGGATAACTTTGAATTATTTAAAAATCTGGTGATCGAGAGCGGTTACTCCTCCTATATGTATAACCAAAACGTTTTTACGCCCAAAGCGCCGCTGGATCAGCCTGTTTCGCTTGCACTCGCGTTGAGTGCGCAGATTCTAAGAGGGAGCGGCGCGTGGCGCGTTCACGGCGGCGGTTTTGCCGGGACGATTCAGGCGTTTGTCCCAATGGAGCTGATTCAAACCTATCGGGAGCGTATGGAGTCCATTTTCGGAGCGGGAACATGCATGACGCTGAAAATTCGTCCATTTGGCGGAATTCAAGTAAATAATTCTTGACATCTTGCAAAATTTTTGATAGAATACTTTCGTTGCAGTTGCAGACGGCGCATTTCGTCTGCATCCATGGAAGCGTATCGAAGTGGTCATAACGGGCCTGACTCGAAATCAGGTAGCCTTCACGGGCTCGTGGGTTCGAATCCCACCGCTTCCGCCATCAAAACGTCTTTTGTCTAACGGCAAAAGGCGTTTTTTAACAATATATTCCGCTGTGCGGATCATGATGGGTATTTCGTGTGTGATGCGTCCTTCGGAGGATGTAACGGCGGTTATTGTGCCCTTCGGGCAGGAGAAGCAAAACCCGGACAATCATTTTGACTGTCCGGGCTGATTTGTTTAGAGGCAGCTTTTCGCAACAGACTCGGTTTCCTTGCTTTTTATTCTCTTGTTTATGTTCCGGCTGATTCCAGCGGCAGTAAAACAATGGCTTTGAACAGATCGCCATCGATCTGAATCTCCAGTCTGCCGCCCTGTAGTGTGCAAAGCTGCTGTGCGATCGACAATCCCAAACCGTTTCCTTCCTCTGAGCGTGAAACATCCCCGCGGACAAAACGTTCCATCAACTCCTGCGGTTCCACATTGAGCGGCATATGGGAGATGTTTTTGATCTCGAATATTCCAAACGCGCCTTGCTCACCCACCCGGGCATACACCCGTGAATGCGGCGCGGCATACTTGCGGACATTGGACAGAAGATTTTCCAAAATCCTGTAAGTTTTTGTGCTGTCTGCATGAATGATCGGCGCGATTTCCGGTTGTGCGAATTTTACTTCCAACGATTGTTGTTCAAGCGATGGTGTGAACTCCACCACAGCCTGCATGGCCAGTTCCGCAAGGTTCAGCGGCAGGGGATGCAGCGCAACATTGCCGGCGGAGACCTTGCTCGCTTCAATTAAGTCTTCCACAAGGCGCTTGAGCTTTTCGGATTTCTCCGTCAGAGTGCCCAGATACTCCACAGCCTTCGGGTCCTGAATATCGCATTTTTTCAGAAGATCCACGTAGGAAATGATAGAGGTGAGCGGCGTTTTCAGATCATGCGAAACATTGGTAATCAACTCCGCTTTTGTGCGTTCATTGCGAACAGCTTCCGCTACAGCCCGATCAAGATCGCGGTTTGTGATCGTCAGATTGTCCGCAAGCAGCCGCAATGCGCGCGGCATACGTTCGATTCCGGGAATCGGGAGCTTGGTTTTGTCACACGATGCGTCAATGATCCGATCAAGTATCCGCAAAAAGTATACCTGCACCAGCAGAAATAACAGAGTCAATATCGGAATGCCGACAGCCGGAACGCTCCATTCATCCATATTGTATCCAATCAGCAGGAATCCCATTGTGATAAGCATATAAACAAAGCAGGCAATCACAAAAACGTATCGAATCTGCTTAGGTTGATCGAGCAAAAAGTGAATGCCTTTTTTTATAATCCGCCAGACGTTTCGTACAATTCGCCAAACAAAACGCAGCAATTTCCAAAGGACAAATTTACGGAAATAGGACTGACCGGCTTTTTTGATGCGCAGGACGGAGGTCAACCACTCCATACCGACCAGCCATACCAACACAGTGCAGAGCGCTACAACAAGCAGCACAGCAATACCAAGCACGTATTCATCGGAATTATATGTATCCCATCGATTGAATACAACAAACATAACCGCAAGTATCCCCGTACATGCTGCCGCACTCAAAAGCAGATGAATATCCGTCGGGATCTTGTCTGCAAGGCAGAGCGTAATCTCATCTGTTCCCTGCGCATGTCCGCACAAAGCCAACAGAAGAATCGTACAAGCAAGCAAAACAAGCAGCGACAGAGCGGCCAGAGACAGCACGAATACCGGAGAATACCGCGCGATTACATGCGTAAATATGTATTCGGCACGACTGTATTCGTCTCCGTTCTGAAACGGGAATGACATGCCAATGTACATGACTTCTTTACTGCCCAGTGCATTATTATATTTACCACTGTCCAGCGCATTCATGAGCGCGGGATGTGTTTGGCTGCCGCTTATGACGCCGTTCGAGCCAATGCTGACCCACATGGGTTCTGCCTGAATGCTTTCGGCGCTTGCTTGTTTTTGCAGATTGGAATAGGTTTTTCCGTCCTGCGATACCGCATAATAGCGGAAGTTGACCAGAGAACCAAGCCGGCTTTCCCATATGGATCGATTCACTTCCAAATCTCCCTGAATGTTTTCAACAATATTGTCGTAAAACGCTTCCA
>CAMOCU010000018.1 GCA_946610835.1 uncultured Clostridia bacterium
ACGGTCTACCAGGCGCTTGCCGCGGCGTTTACCGGCATCACAGGCTATTCCTTCCTGGTATTCAACCTGCTTTGCGCGCCCTGCTTTGCGGCCATCGGTGCAATCAAGCGCGAAATGAACAGTTCCAAGTGGACATGGTTCGCAATCGCCTATCAGTGCGGATTTGCCTATGCGATCTCGCTGATGATCAACCAGTTCGGCAATCTGTTCACCGGGAACGTCAACATCATTGGTTTGATCGCCGCGCTGGCGCTGCTGGCATGCATGATTTATATGCTCTTCTTCAAGAAATACAAGGAAGCAACACGCTTGAATACAAAATAATGTGAAACTGAAAGGAGCGAGTCCCATGTTCGCCTGGATCGCCGGCAATCTCGGCACTCTTGTAATCGGTCTGGTGCTGCTGGGATTTGTGGCCGCGATCATTGTCTCCGTCCGCAGGCAAAAGAAAAAAGGGAAACATCCCTCCTGCGGCGGCAACTGCGGCAGCTGTCCCATGGGCGGCGCCTGTCACCGCGAAGAATAAGGGAACACCGGAATCCATCCGCGTTTCCCAAGCGCAATCCCCCGTCTCTCCGCAACGGAAAGACGGGGGATTGTTGTATATATGGATTTTTATGCGCTTATCTAAAGCCGTATGGCAGCAGTTCTGAAAGCGGAACGCACTGCAGTGCCTGCGCTGTACCAAACAGCACGCGCATCGAGCCGTCGTTAAATTCCAAAAGCGCCTGACGGCAAATGCCGCAAGGCGGCGCGCCAACAGCCTCTCCGTCCGCATTCACCGCCGCCACGGCAATGGCCTCGAATTGACGCGCACCGGAAAACACCGCCTGCACAAGCGCCGAACGCTCTGCGCAAATCGTTGCGCCGTAGGATGCGTTCTCGACATTGGCGCCGAAAAACAATCTGCCGTCCGTGCTCAGCAGCGCAGCGCCCACACGAAAGCCGGAATACGGCGCGTAAGCGTTTTGCGCCGCTTCGAGCGCCAAAGCGTATAATTGATCGTCTGTCATTGTGCACACCTCAGCCTGAAGTAATGGATGCATTGCAGCCGCTGTCCCAGTTATCGTCCCATCCGGACGGCGTACCGAGCAGCCGCTTGAGGAACGGATTGCGGATGCGGATCGACTGCTGCGCTGTCCAGCCCTCAAACACGTTCGCACCCAGCGTTTTGACCGTATCCTTCAAATCAAACGACGTGACAGACGTACAATGGGCAAAGGCATAGCTGTCGATGCGTGTGACAGAATTCGGGATCAGCACACTGCGCAGGCTTCTGCATTCGTAAAATGCCCGCTCGCCGATCGTATGCAGCGTCGGCGGCAGCGACAAACTGTTCAGAGCCGTGCAGCCCTCGAACGCACTTTTGTCGATTTGCGCAAGTCCGTCCGGCAGCGAAGCACTCTGCAAGGATACGCAGCCGAAGAACATCTCCTCGGGCACGACGGTCACGCCCATCGGGAACGGGAACGATTCGAGCGCCGTACAACCGCGGAAAATCCGCACGCCAATCTTCGCCATACGTGCAGGCAGCGTTACACTTTGCAGCGCCGTGCAGCCGGCAAAGCAGTCGTCGCCCAGCGCGACACAATCCAGCGTCGCCTGCGTGAGCGCCGTACAACCCGCAAAACTTCGTGCGCCCAGCTGCAGCTCGCCGCCGGAAAAACGCACGCCGCTCAACGCCGTACAGTTGAGGAACGCTCCCACACCCACATTGGCAAGGCTGCCGTCCTGCTCAATGAAAGTCAGCGAACCGCATCCGGCAAACGCCTCGTCGCCGATCGCTTCCACTGCGGACGAAAGGAAAAACTGCTGCAGCTGCGCGCAGCCCTTGCAGGCGAACGCGCCGATACCTCGCAGATCCTCTGTCATACGGATCCCCGTCAGATTGGAGCAGCCGAAAAAACTGTTCGCGCCGATGTAGGACACGCTGCCCTGCATCTGCACCGTGCGCAGCTGGCGGCGCATACCCAGCCACGGCACATTGGTCTGTGTGAAGTCCCACATGCTGCCGAACCCGAGAATGTCGAGCGTGCCTGTTTGCGGATGATACACATATTGCAGGTCGTCGCCGCAGTAACCGCGGATCTGACCGTCCTGCTCGCTTTGGAACGAAATGACGCCGAAGCCCTTTTCGGTCTGTACCCATGCACAGCCGGCCATCGGCGGCAGCGCGGTATAATAGGTCGGCTCCACTACAATACTGCCGGATGTGTTGACGTATCCCCACAAACCGGTTCCGTCGTCATAAAACGGCAGATATCCTTCGCTGAAACTGAACGCCGTCCCTGCCGGGAACAGCGCAGCAGAAAAACTGTCTTCCAGAATCTGTGCGCCGTAGGCGTTGAAATACGTCCATTCGTCCCCTTTTAAAAATGCAGCGACGCCGCAGGAAAGGGGTGTGGCGCGGCTGTACACCGGGTCAACCATGACCGTGCCTTTGGACACAATGCCCCAGCCTCCGCTGCCTTGGACGAGGAAGGATCCTTCCGCGCCGTCCTGTGCGATCCGTTCGCCCTGTGCTGTGACGCGGATCAGGCCGTAGCCGTCCGTTTCGTAATGGGAGTCGGATAGATCCGGCGCGGCATTTTCCTGCGCCTGTTCCGGCTGCCCGGGCAGCGTGACCTCGCCCTGCAACGGATCCCACAGTGTGCTGCCGTCCAGCAGGAAAAGCTGCTTTTCGTTGTCCCAGACAATGGAGCCGTACTGAGCCTGCAGACGCACCGCACCGCCCGTGCTCACAAGTCCGCGCCGTCCGTTTTGTGCAAAAACCGCGTACGGCAAGCTGACCGGCGCGCCGTCCGCATCCGTCAGCGGCAGCACCGCCTCCGGTTGAAAAGATTCAAAATACTGCACCGGAAACGCATCCGGCAGCAGATCCGGCAGCGAGCTTTCTTCTGCTGCGCTTGAATCCGGAACCTGCGTCACCGACGGCTGCTGCGCACGGCGGATCATCCGCGGCAGCAAAACGACAAGCGCGAGGATCACGATCGCCGCACCCAAACCGATCAGAACCGCCTGCAGTCTGCCGTCTGTTCTGCGCGGCTTCTCCGCCGTTTCATCCTCTTCCTCGTCCGGCTCACCGATCACGCCATCCGCCAAAAGCGCATCGAGAAACACGCTTGCTGTGGCGTACCGGTTTTCCGGCCGCAGTGAAAGCGCGCGCAGCATCGCCTTTTCCGCCATGGGCGGAATGTCGCAGTCGATGTCTTTGGGCTTTAAAAGCGTTTCCTCCCGCTGGCGCTGCGGCACATCCGGGGGCACAATGCCCGTGATCATTTTGTATAATGTGGCTGCCGCGCCGAAAACATCTGTCCACGGTCCGGCAAGCATATGCGGCACATACTGCTCCGGCGGCGCGTAACCGTGCTTGAGCACAATGGAAAGTCCTTCGGTGTCGCGCAGCAGATCGAATTGTGCGGAGCCGAAATCCAGAAGCTTGACGCGTCCGTCGCGGCACAGAAAAATATTGTCCGGCGAAATATCCCGGTGCAACAGGCCATTTTTATGTACAGCATCCAGCGTGCGCAGAACCGGGGTCAGAATCGCCATCGCTTCCGGGAAGGACATTGCGCGGCATTCCGCCAGCCGCGCCTTGAGCGTTTGACCGCTGAGATATTCCATCACAACATATCCGGTTCCGTTTTCTTCGACCCAGTCCAGGATGCGGTCAATGCTGTCCAGATCGCCCAGACGCCGCAACGTCGCGCTTTCCTCGCGGAATTTGTCCAAGCCTTTTTCAAACCGTTCGCGCCCCTCGGCAGAATAAAACTGCACGGCATTGACACCCTTGCGGTGGCAGGCAAAGGCTGTGGGCAGGAATTCCTTGACCGTGACGCGGCACTGACCCTGGGAATCCCAGCCGATGTATGTGATTCCGAAGCTGCCAAGTCCCAACGCCTTGCCCAAAACGTATCGCCCGGACAGGACGGTTCCCGCCGGCAAATGGCTGCGGTCATATTCGGTGATCCGGGGATCGTATCCGCAATGGGGACAAACTGCCCCCGGAACAGCAATCGGCCGCATACAGCCGTAACAACGATCAAACATTTTGCCTTACCTCCCGGGTCATTGGATTTTGTTTTGCAGCAGCGACTGCATCACGGCGTTGGCGGTGTTCATCGCCACACCGGAACCGGAACCTGCGTTTTCCGCGACAACGACAACGGCCAGCGGCAGATCCTCCCGCTGGGAAAACCCCACAAACCAGGAGTGGGATGTTTTGCCGTCCAGTTCGGCCGTGCCGGTCTTACCGCACATTTTCAGATTCGGGAAGCGGCTGTCGCCGTATTGACGCTCCACATTGGAGCGAAGCAGCCGCCGCATTTCGGATGCCTGCGCGGCAGGGATCACGATGGAACTGTTCCGTGTCATGGATTTGTACACCGTGACGCCCGCAGGGCTCTGCATGGAACGGATCACGGCCGGCTGAACGCCTTGTCCGCCGTTGGCGATCGCGCCGAGGATCATCATCATGTGGCAGGGATTGACCAGCGTTTCGTACTGGCCGACGCCTGCCCAGCCAAGATTAAGATCATCTGCCTGACGCACATCAAAACTGCTGATGGCAAGCTGAATGCCGTCTGTACGAATCGGCGTATTGAATCCGAGCGCACGTGCCGTAGTCATCAGTTTGTCCCGCCCGAGCATCTGCGCGATCTGTGCAAAGGCGCAGTTGCAGGATTGGTTGAGCGCTTTTTCAAAAGAAATATCGCCGTGTACGCCCATGCAGATCACGTCGCCCGTACCGATGCGGATCTTACCGTCGCAGTGGAAGGTACGGCTTGCAATGTCGGGAATGTTTTCGAGCGCGCAAAGCGCGGTGACAATTTTCATGGTCGATCCGGGCGTGTACACGCCGGAAAACAGACGGTTGAGATACAACCCGTCGTAGTCGTTCGGATTCGACGGCGGATTGTTGACGTCGTAATTCGGCGCGGACATGCAGCAAACCAGCGCGCCGGTTTTGTAGTTAAAAACGCCGACCGCGCCGTTGTAATTGCCGAGCGCATTATACGCCGCAACGCAGGCGTCGCCGGAAATCGCAAGCGTCAGATCGTTGCCGCGGCCGTATTTCTGGATGTCGTAAATGCCGGAAATAAAATTGTATCCGGACAGCTTGCTTTTGTATGCCGAGTGCGCGCCGGTGGAAATCACGCCCGCACCGTCGCCGACAATGTGCAGCGTTGCGCGGCGCAGGGCGCGGCTGTCGCTGAATACGCGCCTGCCGTTTTTCGTCTTGGCCAGCGTTTTGCCCGTTGTGTCGTAGATCGTCCCGGCTGTGGACAGACTGCCGGATGTGAACAGGTGCGCGTTCGCCCGGCTCGATGACCAAAGCGCACCTTTTGCGGCGTACAGATACACAAGAATGCATGCGCCCACAAGGAACGCCGCGATCACGGGCAAAAGCGCGTAGCCGCGTTTGGTCGTTTTGTTCATACACGCACCCCCGGCTTCCTGCCCCGGTAGGGCTTTGTGTCGCCGATATTGAAACTCACGCTCTTGATAAAGGCGAACAGGCACCACGCGCAGATCACGCTTGTGCCGCCGCGGCTGATAAACGGCAGCGTCACGCCCGTCATGGGCAGCAGATCCGTAACGCCGAACACATTCAGCGAAAGCTGAAACAGCAGCATCCCCGCAGCGGATACGGCGGCAATGGAATAAAATGCCGAGGAACTTCTGCGCGCGCCGCGCACGGCGTAAAACGCCACGAACGCAAACACGAACAAAATCAGCAGCCCCAGCAGCAGCCCCATTTCCTCGCAAACCAATCCAAACACAAGGTCGGTGGACGCGGCGAACACATTGCGCAGCTTGCCGTTGCCCACGCCCAGCCCCAGCAGCCCGCCGCTTGCGCTGTAAATCAGTACGCGCGTCTGCTGAAAGCCCTTGTCGTTGATGTAATCCCACACATGGCGGTATGTGGCAAAGCGGTTGGCGACATAAGGCTTGAAGTATACCACCAGCAGTGCGCCCAGCAGCGCTGCCGCACTCACAAGCAGCAGCGTGCGGAAATCGCCCGAACGCATGAACGCGATGAGCAGGAACGTGAAAAAGAAGATCAGCGCCGCGCCGAAGTCGCGCATCAAAAACAGCGCACCCACGCACGCCACGGAAAAAATCAGATACTTTGTCAGTGAACGCGTCTCCTGCAGCTTTTCGAGCGTGGCCGCGCCGACAAAGATGAACGCCACCTTGACCAGCTCCGACGGCTGGAAGGAGAACGAACCGATCGTGATCCAGTTCAGCGCGCCGTTCGTCGTTTTGGCCAGAACAAGATTGAGCGCGAGCAGCGCCAGCGACGCCACCGCGAGCGGCACGCGCAGAAGCATCGCGCGGTCAATACTGCGCAGCAGCCATGTCAGCGCCGTGAAACTGACCAGCCCCAGGCCGATCGCAATCAGCTGTTTGAGCGCATACGTTTCGTAAATACTGCCGCAGATCGTCAATCCGATTCCGGACAGAAAGAACGCAAGAATCTCCAGCGGAAAATCGTTGCGCTGCCCGATCAGGTGTGCGAGCGCAAGATAGATCCACTCCGCCGCGATATATATGCCGAACACAAGCGCTGACATTTGGTGCAGCTCTCCGTCAGCAAACGCCACGGGAAAAAACGAAAACAATTGAAAGATCGTAACAAACAGCAGCATCAATCCCCAGCGAAAAGGCTTGTTGACTGCCTTTTTTTCCGTTTTAACCGTGCCGCTTCCGGACACCGGGATGTCCGCACTGTATGCGTTTGCCATCCGTCTCGCCTCCTTTTGCGCAAATCTGTAATTTCTGTACGGGGTAGAAACACTTAGATAGTTTAGTATACACCTTTTTGCGGAATCTGTAAAGAAGAAATAACGAAGATTCTGCGGAACAATACGCTTGTGTCATACTATTTAGCTGCCACGTTAATAAATGATGTACCTACAGATGGGCAACTGTACCAACAAACAATTGATGTGGTTTTTGATTGAGTACCAGCGCCCGAAACACCGCCGTAGAGATGTTGAGAATAATTCGTCGGTCACCCGCGCGATGCAGGTCATGGCCAGCAAAGATACGCCGCTGACCGGTATCGAGGAAGTACGCGGCGCAGATTCTGCGCTATCTCGCCGGCGGGTGGGACATTCAGCTGTGATGGATTTGCTTCCTGCGATCCGCAGTTGATTTTTTCCGCGGTTCGTGGTATAGTTGCTTACAGCAAAGAAAAGGAGTGAATTTCATGGCGTCCGGGCTTCCCCATATTCTGAAACAACGTCAGATTCAAAAAGAACCGCTGCGCTTTCGCGAGGACGGAACGTTCCATATTCTGCAGCTGAGCGACATCCATCTTGTCGATCCCGAAATGGACGACGATCCCGATCCCTCCATTCCCAAGCGGCACGAACAGCGCACGCTTGCGGTCATGGAACAGTGCGTGGAGCGCACCAACCCCGATCTCGTCGTGCTCACGGGCGACATCGTCAGCGGGTACTGGGAGGAATACAATTACGACTATTTATACAAGGTGATCGGCCGGATCGTGGATGTGTTCGCACGGCGCAATCTGCCGCTCGCGCTTGTGTTCGGCAATCACGACAGCGAGCTGAATTTCCACCGGGAAATCCAGATGAGCATGTATCTGGAATACCCCAACTGCCGCGCCACGTTCAACGCCGAGGATATGACCGGCTGCGGCACCTACAATCTGCCGATCCTCTCGCGCGATGGTTCCGCGCGCAAGGCATTCAATCTTTGGCTGTTTGATTCCAATGACTATCCGCGCGATCATGCAGGCAAGTTTCAGGAAGGGTACGATTATGTCCATCCCGACCAGATTGCATGGTATGAACGCACGGCCGCCGCACTGCGTGCCGAAAACGGCGGAACACCTCTGCCGTCGATTCTGTTTCAACACATTCCCGTCCAGCAGGAGTACGACTGCATCCGTACCGCAGACGCGCCGATCGAAGGCGTCGCGGGATTCATGGACGACGACGGCAAGTTCTGGTATATGCCGGACGCAATCTGCGGCCGTCTGCGCGAAAAGCCCTGTCCGCCTGCCGGCAATCACCGCGAGCAGTTCGACAGCTGGGTCAAAACCGGCGATATCCTCGCCGCCTTCTTCGGCCATGACCATGTCAATGATTTCCTTGTCGAAAAGGACGGCATTCTGCTCGTCCAAACGCTTGGCGCCGGGTATTTCACATACGGACGCGAACGCGGCGGACGCAGCATTATCCTGCACGAGGACGATCCGCGGCGCATCGACACCGAAAGCATCGAGATTTTTGCAGACGAAAAATGAGCGAACAGGTACACAAACGCCGCGTGCGCTACAGCGGAACGCATCCGCGGCGATACGAGGAAAAATATAAGGAACTGCAGCCGGAAAAATACGCCGAAACGGTGCAGAAGGTGCTGCAGAGCGGCAAAACGCCTGCCGGCACGCACATTCCCATTCTGGTGCAGGAAATCCTGGATTTTCTGCAGATTCGTCCGGGGCAGATCGGGCTGGACGCAACACTCGGCTACGGCGGCCACACGGCAAAAATGCTGGCGTGCCTTGAGGGCAGCGGTCATCTGTACGCCACAGACGTCGATCCGATCGAGTCTGTCAAGACCACGGCGCGCCTGCGCGAGATGGGGTACGGGGAGGATATTTTAACCGTCAGGCAGATGAATTTCGCCGATCTCGACAAAGTCGCGCCCGGCGTGCAGTTCGATTTTGTGCTGGCGGATCTGGGTGTTTCCTCCATGCAGATCGACAATCCCGCACGCGGCTTTTCTTTCAAGCAGGACGGCCCGCTGGATCTGCGGCTCGATCCGCAAAACGGTGTGCCTGCCTCGCAACGGCTGCGGCAGCTGCGGGACGATGAGCTGGTCGGAATGCTGCAGGAAAACGCTGACGAACCATACGCCGAACAGATTGCACGCGGTGTTCTGCGCGCTTACAAGCAGGGCGGGACGATCGACACAACGCGTCAACTGCACGATGTCGTTGCCGGTGCGCTGTCTTTTTTGCCGGCCAAAGAGCGGCGCGACGCCATCAAAAAATCGTGCCAGCGGACGTTTCAGGCACTGCGAATCGACGTGAACAGCGAATTTGAAGTGCTGTACGCGTTCCTCGAAAAACTTCCCGGCGTACTCAAACCCGACGGCCGGGCAGCTATCCTGACTTTCCATTCCGGCGAGGACAGACTTGTCAAGCAGGCCTTCAAACAGGGCATGCGCGACGGCTTATATTCCGCCGTCGCACGGGACGTGATCCGCCCCACGGCGGAAGAATGCTTCCGCAATCCGCGCGCCAAATCCACCAAAATGCGCTGGGCAATCAAATAGCAAAAATGATCAGGCGCCGCTCTCCCGTTTCGGGGAAAGCGGCGCCTGCCGTATTTGTTCACTTGAAAAGGAAAATTATTTAACAAGAACTGTCCAGCCGTAAGGATCTTCCGTCAGACCCCACTGGATACCGGTCAGGGTATCGTACAGCTTCTGGGTAACTTCGCCGATCTTGCCGCCGTTGACGGTGTACTTGTGATCCTTATAGCACAGCTCGCCGATGGGAGAAACAACCGCCGCCGTACCGCAGCCGACCGCTTCC
>CAMOCU010000019.1 GCA_946610835.1 uncultured Clostridia bacterium
CCGCAGTCTTTGGTCGGCACAATGCTTTTCTTCAACGCCAAGGACATCGGCACCAGAGGCGATATGGTCAACTCCGTCCTGCTGGCGACCTCCACAACAAGCGCTTCACAGCTGATGGACGCCTACATCCGTTTGGTCGAAGATAAATAATCATGAATTTTTCCGCAGCCGCTCCCGTATTCGGAGCGGCTGTTTTTTGGCGCGAAACGCAGCCGTGCGTGGCTTTCGGGATGGAATCTTTTGCAAAAAACGGTTGCATATTTTCGGACAGCATGATACAATAGTTTTGCGACGCAATTGAATATTCTTTCAAATCCCTTGAAAGTGTGTATTTTTACGATTCGGTAAAAATACAGGCTCTATTTCTCATACTTTAAGGGGTTTGAGTAAATTGCGTCGCGGCAATCGGAGCTATGTGTTTTTCAGTGCGTGGCTTTCGGCTGCGCACTTTTTTGTATGGCAAGGAGGACGTGAAATGAAAAAGATGATGAAACGCACACTGGCGCTCTTTTTGTGCGCGCTGATGCTCATTGGCGCGGCGCCGCTGGGGATGTTTTCCTTCCCGGCAGCGGCGACAAGCTACGCGGTGGGGGATATCCTCTCCTACGGCAGCTATCCGCAGACGGAGGTCAAAGATACGGATTTGATTGCTGCCCTGAATGCACAGCCGCAAACATGGCATTCTTACGGCTACTATACAGGTACGGGCGACTGGAAAGATGGGAAGATGGCTCCGTCCAACTACATGGAATATACTGATGTGGAATATATCGGACGGAAGTACCGCGGCGTGCGGTTTTCGCAGTACCGCCCGACGGAGACGGGCGGAATGTCCTCAGCCGATAATTCATATCAGGACGACAACGGCTATAACAAATTCAACTATACGTATTGGTTCCGGTGGGAAGCACTGGAGTGGCGCGTTCTCGACCCGAGCACAGGGCTTGTGCTGTGTGAGGCGATTATTGACAGCCAGCCGTATCATAATTATACTGTTTATGTAAATGACGAGTGCTGGGGAAATAAAACTAAAACTATTTATGCGAATAACTACGCCAATTCCTCTATTCGAGACTGGCTGACGCAGGAATCGGACAAGATCAACTTTTTAAATACGGCGTTTACCAAAACGCAACGGGATGGTATTTTAGCGACAACGCTTGACAACAGTGCATACAGCACGTCCTTTTCCAAATATAACAGTGCATCAACAACGGATAAGGTGTTCCTTCTCTCATATAAAGATGTATTAAATTCTTCTTACGGGTTTAGTGCTGATGGTACTACCTCTGATCCTGCACGTCGAGCATATAGTTCAGATTATGCAAAATGTCAGGGATTATTTTCATTATCAGATCGACATTCTGAATGGTGGCTACGCACAGCTGGCACCCCTTCCTTATGCGTGTGCCGGGTTGGTAGCGGTTGGGCCAATGACTACAGAACTGGAGTGTGTGAGACCGTCGTTGGCGTTCGTCCCGCTTTAAGGCTGAATCTGGATTCTGTCATTCAAAATCCGGATGATCCAACGGAACTGCGGCTTGTATCCACTTCGCCTGCAAACAGTGCTGCGAATGTGTCCCGAAGTGCCGATCTGGTTTTGAATTTCAATATGCCGGTTATGTATATGGGCGGATTTGAATATAGCCGGGAAATATATAACAAATACTTTGAAATTTCCATTATAGATATGGATACCGGCGAAACGGCCTTTACAATTGCGGATGATTTGAACGCATGCTGGTCGACGCCAACCGGGAATTCCCTCGTGATTCAAAATGCGCTGCGGACTCTGGCTCCGGGAAAACAGTATTCGGTATATATTGCCGACGGCGCCATTGGCGCGTCCACAGATTCCGGCTTAAAATATTTCAAAGGAATCGAAAAGGGAGCATGGACATTTACTTTAGGTGAAGAAGGATTATATCTTATTTCTTCCATCACACAGGAGCATGTTGATGCGCAGACGGAGAAAAAGAAGGGCATATGGGAGCCAATGGACAAATATGGGGATTTTTGCGTACCTGGCTTGAAGCAAAATATGGTACCGCAGGGTTTGACCTATTATCCCGAACGGAATTGGCTGCTGATTTCCGCCTATCATGAACCGGAGGAACAGTCCAGCGCTGTTTTTGCGTTAGACAGGGCAACAGGAAAATTTGTTGCACAGTTTAATTTGTACGAGCGGGACAGAGAGGATGTGAAAAAAAGTACTGCACATGTCGGGGGGATTGCTGTTTCAGATAATAACCTCTATGTTGCGATTGAGGGAAGTAAAATTGCTTATATTCCGCTGGATGAGATCGATATCCCGGATGGCTATCAAAAAGATATTTGCTATGCGGGAACATGGGAAATAACTGATTTAGGTGAAGCAAACACATCCTATATGAGTTATGCAGACGGATACTTATGGACAGGGAATTTTTATTCCTTTTCCGGGAAACTACCTGGGTTTCCAGATTCCTGGGCAATAAAAGCACCGGGAACGAACAGTTTATTATTAGGCTATCACTTAACCGGGGGCAATTCTACCGAGGAATGGGTCAAGCTGACCCAAAAAGCAACCGCCGACTATACGATTTATATTGATAATGCAGTGGATCAGATTCAAGGTGCTTTTGTACGCATGGATAAAAACGGAACCGGCGGCACGATTATACTCTCCAGAACATCGACAACATCCTTTTCCGGTTTGTTGACCATTGGGAGAGTGGATTTTGCGCAGGCAAAGCTGCAGCTGAATGGTCTGAAAACGCTTGAATATGAAAATGATCGCGGCGCGCAAAACATTGTTGTGGTGGAAGATCGATTATACTGTGTTTACGAGTCGGCGGCAATGAAATACAATCACAAAAAAACGTGGAATGTGGGAAAAACAACAGAAGTACTGTGGAGTGCTTCCGTTCAAAAAATTCAAGACAATATAGACAAATTTAGATTTTTACATCTCCTGAATTGTCCGATTGATATCGAAGTGCGCAGCAAGGATACCGGCGACGTGGTTTGCCGAATTGCAGATAATGTTGTGGACGAAGAAATTGCAGAGAAGCCCAATGCATTATTGGCCTATGTTAGCGGCGAAACAAAATATATCTATACAGAACAGGATAAAGAATACGTTTTCACCATAACCGGTAACGGAAACGGAACAATGAATTATTCTGTCATACAGAACGGAGCGGATTTGCTTGAAACATCCCGTGCCAACTTTTTCGACGTACCGATTACACCGGGTACGACGCTGACAGGAAGTTTGGGCAGCATCCGATACGGTTTCACTTTGAACGATTATATATTGACCGGAACACAAGAGATCACTCCTACAGAAAACTTTGACAACGCATCTATACGGCGAAAAATTCAAATTTACAGTGAAGGAAAAGGAATTGTTCCGGAATCCATTGAGATCACATCCGGCAATCTTGCTCATCTGTGCGCGTTGCCGGATGACAACAACACATTTCTTGGCTGGTATGAAAACGGTGCGCTGGTCAGCGCGGATGCGGATTATGCATTTGTCGCAAAAACAGACCGCGCTTTGACTGCAAAGTTTACAAACAATACGCCACCCGCAGGCAGGGTGCGCAGCGTGACGGCGGACGGTATGACGCTGCTTTACAAGAAAGACGCCGTGCTTACACCGAGTGTCACGGTCGACAGCGGCGTGAAATACACGGTCGGCTACAGCGGTTTCGACAGCAGGATCATTTCCGTGGACGCAAACGGCAAAGTGACCGCGCTGAAAAAAGGAACGACAAACGTAACCGTTACCGCCACGGACGAGCATGGCAACACGGCGGAATGCACCTGCAAAGTCACCGTCAAATACGCCTGGTGGCAAATCCTGATTCGTATCTTCCTGCTTGGTTTTATCTGGTATTAAAGCTTCAGGCACTGTGGATTCGTTCTGCAGTGCCTGTTTTCTTTTTTTGTGCGGGCGCGGGACAAATGCGTGCGGGGCGCATATACTGTGGTAAGCCCATGACAGAAAGGATGACGACTATGGCCAAGGAGCCTTTGGATCCCGTAATCGAGAAGTATCGGAAGGAACTGCTGGAATTCAGCCGGCAAAATCCGAAATTCAGTGACGCATTGCCCGCGGCACAGCCGGAAGAACCGGAGGAAACGGTCGTGCAGACCGTGACCGAGGACATCGAAAACATCGAGGAAACGCTGCCCGAAACGCGCATTGTCCCGGCGCAGGGGCTTGTCCATGACGACCTGACACAGCAGCCGCAAGCCAATCGTTATGCACAGCGGCTGTCCAACGTTTCCGCCCGCGAAGCCATGCCCGAGCCGCCGTCGCAGCAGCCACCGCAGCCGCGCGATCTGCCGCAGGCGCAGCGGGAGGACTGCAACGAGCAGGAGCATGCGTATGGATTGGATGCGGACAAATATCCGCCGTTTTGCAACGGTGAGGTCGATCAATTCGAGAGCGAGGAGGAGTTTTTGCGGCAAAATCCCGAAATCGGGTATCTGCGCGTGCAGGTGTTTGCGGCCAACCAATCCTATCCTGTGCAGAATGCCCGCGTGCAGATCAGCAAGATCTTCGGCGGCAAGCAGCATGTTTTCTTTACCGCACAAACAGACGCAAGCGGCATTATGCCGCGTATCTCGCTCCCGGCGCCCGACCGTGAACTGGCCTCCGCACCGTCCGCGCTGCAGCCCTACGCCACGTATGAAATCGCCGTTTCTCATCCGGGCTTTACGCCGATTTTGTTTCGCAACTGCGCTGTGTTTGACAGAATTGAAACGATCCAGTATGCCGAACTGATTCCGTTGCTGGGCGAGGATATGCCCGATACAGCGGCGGCTATGGAGGAATGAGCATGGCAGTCGTTCAGGTTCCCACCACTATTGTCGTGCATCTTGGCGCGCCGAATGCGGCGGCGGAAAACATCCGCGTGCCGTACATTGATTACATCAAAAATGTTGCGTGCAGCGAAATCTATCCCACGTGGCCGGCTGCCGCGCTTCGGGCAAATATTTTTGCCATACAGTCTTTTACGCTCAACCGCGTGTTTACCGAATACTACCGCACGCGCGGCTATGCGTTCGACATCACGAACAATACCGCCTTCGATCAGGCATACATCCCGGGACGCAAATACTTTGATACCATCAGCGATTTGGTGGATCAGTATTTCAACACATACATCGTGCGCGGCGCGCAGGTGCAGCCGCTGGCAGCGCAGTATTGCAGCGGCAGTGCGGCGACCTGCGCCGGACTCAGCCAGTGGGGAACGGTTTCGCTGGCCAATCAGGGATTTACGGACATTCAGATTCTTCGCTACTACTACGGGCAGGATGTTTCACTTGTATTCAACGCCCCCACAGCGCCGAATATTCCATCCTATCCCGGTACGCCGCTGCGGCTTGGATCGACCGGTGCGAGCGTGCGGACGATTCAGCGTGAACTGAACCGCGTGGGTGCAAACTATCCCGTGATTCCGCGCATCGGCAGCATCAGCGGCGTGTTTGACGACGCGACGCGACGCGCAGTGATCGCGTTTCAACAGATTTTCAATCTCGCTGTGGACGGCATAGTCGGCAAAGAAACATGGTATAAACTCAAGTATATTTACAACGGCGTCAAGGATTTGTCCGAAATTTACAGCGAAGGTCTGACCATCAGCGAAGTGGAGCGGATCTACAGCGACACGCTGCGGCTCGGTGACCGCGGGGACGATGTGCGCACAATCCAGTATTATCTCAATTTTATCGGATATTTCAACGAGAATATCCCGGGCGGCCTTGTGCAGGACGGCATCTTTGGTGAAAAAACGCGCCAGGCGGTGCTGGCGTTCCAACGATATTACGCTCTTACAGCAGACGGCATTGTCGGCGAGCAGACGTGGAATACGATCATTGATGCGTACGACGGTATTCTGCTGTCTTTGCCGGCAGACTTTACGGGGTATTCGTCGCTTTTATACCCGGGCTTTTATATTGTTCGCGGCTCATCCGGCAAAATCGTCGAGCAGCTGCAAACATTCCTGCGCACCATAGCTCGCGGCAACAACGCTGTGCCGGAGGTTGCGGTCGACGGTGTTTTCGGCGCCGCGACAGAGCAGGCTGTGCGTGCTGTGCAGCGTTTGCAGGGACTCGCGCAGGACGGTATCGTCGGCCCGCTGACATGGAACGCGATCATTACGTTGTACAACGCATATCGTTAAAATACGGGGAAACAATAACTCCGACAGACAGATCGGAGGGAATGCCATGACGTTCAGCGGCACATTTACGCAGGATTGCAGCGCCCTTGAGCAGGCGCTCGGTTTGGCGGAAAGTTTTGATATTGTGGCGCGGCCGTTTCAGATCGGATCGAGACAGCTGCGCCTGTATTTTATCAACGGGATGATTCAGACCGACAGCGCGGTCAAAGTATTGGGCGATCTTTTGACGGCGGACGCGGCGGATTTCGGCCGAATTCATGACGCGCAGACGCTGGCTATGCGCTTTGTGCCGTATGTGGAAACGGAGATCCTGCAGGATGTTGAAACGGCCGTTTCCGCTGTGCTCGCGGGGCAGGCGGTGCTGTTGGCGGAAAGCGTGAGCGGATGTGTGGCGGCAGATGTGCGCAAATATGCCGCGCGTACGCCGGATGAGCCGGAAAACAACCGCGTGCTGCTCGGGCCGCACGAAGGATTCAATGAGGTGCTGCTGCAAAACACATCTTTGCTGCGGCGGCGGCTGCGCGACCCGGCGCTGCATATCCGGCTGCTGCAGATCGGCAGCCGGTCAAAATTGGATGTCGCAGTCTGTTACGTTGAAGGTAAAGCGGATCGCAAAATGCTGCAGACTGTTCTGGACAAGCTGCAAAAAATCCATGTGGAGACGCTTGCCATGGCGCAGGAAAGCTTGCTGGAGTGTTTGGTGCCGGGGCGGCATTTCAATCCGTTTCCGCGTGTGCGCTACACCGAACGTCCGGATTCTGCCGCGGCATCCGCAGCAGAGGGCAGTATTTTGCTCATCACTGACAATTCGCCGGCGGTCATGGTGATTCCATCCGGTTTCTTTGACTTTCTGCAGGACACAAATGACTTTTATTTTCCGCCTATGCTTGGCTCATTCCTGCGCCTGGTGCGGCTGCTGGTGTTTTCGTCCACCATGTTCTTAACGCCGGTTTGGTATCTGCTGATCCGCAATCCGGACATTATTCCGCCATGGCTGGATTTTATCCGCATTGACAAGCCGATTGCTGTGCCGGTGCTTGTACAACTGATCGCGATTGAACTGGTCATTGACGCGCTCAAACTTGCCAGTATCAACACACCCAATTCTCTGAGTAATTCCTTTTCCGTAATCGGAGCGCTTGTATTGGGGCAATTCGCCGTGGAGGCGCGATGGCTGACGGCAGAGGTCGTGTTTTATATGGCCTTTGTCGCCGTGGCAAACTTCACGCAGCCGAGTTTTGAAATGGGGCATGCCTATAAAATCGCCCGCCTGTTTGTGCTGATCTTGACGTCGCTGTTGAATTATATTGGCTTTGCAGCGGGTTATGTGCTTGTGTTCGCCGTTCTTCTCTCCACTAAAAATGTAGTTGGCCGCGGCTATCTTTACCCGCTCATTCCGTTCAACGGGAAAAAACTGGCTCGTTTGCTGATCCGCCGCCCGATTTCACGGGAAAACAGCTGACACAAACCAATCGCACTGCTTTGCTTGACAACTGTGCGCGAACATGGTACAGTAAAGCGACAGGCAGGTGATATGTTTGCAATACGGTAGAATCGTTTATACGCCGGGGCCATTCCTGCGCGGCGGCGTGCGATATGTCAATGTCGGCGATACGTTTCAGACGCTTGCGGCGGATCTTGTATATGATGCGCTCGATGTGCCGCAGAGCGCGCGAATCAATGTCGAGCGCCATGCACTGCGCAGTTATGATGGTGCGGATGTGCTGCTGCCCATGAATGGGTGGTTCGGTACCGGACGCGGGGGCGAGGTGTTCCCGTTGTCGCCCCGCATTCATCCGGTCTGGTTTGGTTATCATAATATCCGCAGGAAGGACGCTGCCCATATTCCGTCCGGATGTCCGATCGGTTGTCGGGACGAGGAAACGTATGCGCTGCTATGCCAAAAGACAGACAAAGCATTTGTTTCCGGCTGCTTGACAGTTTTGTTTCCTACGCGTGCTAATCCGCCCGTAAACGGCAAGGTATTTATTGTGGATGTGGCGGAAAAAACAGCAGCTGCCATTCCGGAACGCCTGTGCAAGGATGCGGTTTATCTTTCGCACGAGGTGCCGTTCGATACCGAGGCAGATGCTGCTCAGGAAATCCGGCGCATTGAATCGCTCGCGCGGGACTATATACTCCGCTACACGAATGAGGCGTCTTTGGTGATCACTTCACGTCTTCATTGCGCCATGGTCTGTATTGCCTGCGGCGTGCCCGTTGTGCTGATGCGCGACAGCTTTGACGAGCGGTATGCGTTTGTAGACAAATTTATCCCTTTGTACGCGGCGGGGGAGTTTGAGCGCATCAACTGGAATCCGGAGCCTGTGGATACAACGGCAATTAAACATCTGACTATGCAGACGGCGGGTGCGCTTATCCGGGGTGACGCAGCGGATGTTCAGGCGCTGCATACGTATTATATGAGCCGTGATCGTCACAAAATTTCAACGCCGTTTATGGTGAAGGCTTACGATGCTGTACGAAATGTTTCCCCCGGTCTTGCGGACTTTATTCGCGAAAAACTTCTGATTCGCTTTACCATTTCGGCCTCGCGAGGGAATAAAAATGTATAAGATGCGCAAAGAATGGATGCTTCTTTCTGTGGGACTGCTTGTCATTGCAGGTGTGATTTTGTACACAACGATGTACGCTCCGGATTTGGATGTTCTGTCTGTTCCGCAGACTGCGCCAACTTCCGCACTCACTGCCGAAAAGAGCCGCTATGCTGTGCATATCAACGAAGCAACGCGCGAAGAATTGCTGGGCGTCAAATACATTACGGAGTCATTGGCAGATGCGATTCTGACGTGGCGGGAGGAAAACGGAATGTTTTTGTCCGAAACAGAATTGCTGGATGTTCCCGGTATCGGAGAAAAGACGCTTGAACGCATTCGACCGTATATTTTGATAGATTAGATCAGGAAAAATCAAGTTGAAAAAATTTTTTGAGATTTTTTAAATTTTTTTTGAAAAACCCCTTGACAAAATTCGATTCCTGATATATAATAGCGAAGCACTTCGGGAGCGGAAGCGCTTCGGGAGGAAGGAAGCACCTTGAAAATTAAACAACGATCGAAGAGAAACCCTTAGATTTCTTTAAGTTTCCGTGAGAGATCACGGTACAGTAATTCGGTAACGAATTTTAGCGAACAAGCCAAGTGCTTGAAATGAGCGATTAAGCTCTGAGAAGAGGTTATTGGTCCTGTGGGACTGATGATACAAATTTTAGAGAGTTTGATCCTGGCTCAGGACGAACGCTGGCGGCGTGCTTAACACA
>CAMOCU010000020.1 GCA_946610835.1 uncultured Clostridia bacterium
GCCGTCCCATGCGTGCCGTTCGACAGCCTGACGCAATGCGGTGATCTGCTGCGCATACCGCTCCGCAGTCTGCGCATCCACAATCGGCTGCAGCCCTGCGAGCACATCAATCATAAACATGCTCAGCCAGACGCTCTCTCCCGTGCCCGATTCGCCGATGCGATCCATGCCGTCGTTCCAGTCGCCGCCGCCCATCAGCACAAGACCGTGGCTCCCCTTTTGCAGCGCAAAATCCACCGCACGCATACAGTGCTGCAGCAGCGGTGCGCGCTCTGTACTTTGCGCGGGCGAAAAGTAACGCTCCTTTTCGTTGTCTGACAACGGTTCCGCCTGCAAAAACGGCACCTGCACATCCAATACGCCGCGGTCGCCTGTCACGCGCACATACTCCGCTGCCAGCCACGCAAGCCACAGCAGATCGTCCCGATAGCGCGTGCGCACACCGCGCAGATCCTGCGGCGCTCCGGACAGCCGATGCCACCAATGCAGCACATCACCCTGCGTAAACTGAACAGCCGCGCAGCGCAGCAAATGGCGGCGCACTGTCTGCGGGTCTGTCCAAAGCAGCGCGGACGCATCCTGCAGTTGGTCACGGAATCCCCACGCGCCGCCGCATTGATAAAAGCCTGTCCGTCCGGAAAAGCGGCAGGCGCGAATCTGCCACGGCAGCCAAGTGTTTACCAATGCGTCAATCGCCGGGTCGGCCGAATGCAGATGCACGCGTCCCGTCTGCGGCAAAGGCAAGGACGGCACGCACGCCATGCGAATCGCCGCCTGCTGCCGCGCACCGAAGGACAGCGTAAACTCCACGGTTTGGTCGTTCTTTGTCAGACACAGCTTTTTTTCAACGCCTGCCCACGGCCTGTCCGGAATCTGCGCGCCGTACAAGGCGAACTCCGCGCGGTTTGTATACACAGCGTCCGCGCCGCCGGACACAGCCAGATACCCGTACGCCCGGATCGGGCTGTCCGGCGAATGAAACAGCACGCCGTTCTCCTGCCGCTGCAGCTGCGCAAAGTCCGGATCCGCCCCCAAAACCGGCTGCAGTCCGTAAATCAGGCGCACTTCCTGCGGCTCAGACGCGCGGATCACCACGCGGCAGACCTTTCGCAAAGCACGTCCGGGCGGCGGCACGAGCACACTGTACCGGATGTCGCCGAACGCACCTTCCCACCGAACGCCATCCGGAGAAAAAAACACGGAGGCGCAGCGGATCATATCGGCCGTCCTTCCGTTTGCGCACAAAAACAGACGTTCCGCGTCGTGCCGCGCGCCGATCTCGCCCCGCCAGGGGGTCAGCTGCAGCTCGTGCGCGTTGATCGCCCATGTAAAGCCCAATGACTTGTCAGTCACCAATGTGCCGAAGGACGATCCGCACAACACCATAGACCATGGTAAATAAGGCGTTTTGGCATCTTTGGGGATCTCAATTCCACCGTCTGTAAAGGTATACAGCTTTTCATCCTGCCGCATCGGCTGCACATCCGTAACCGGACGCAGCCGTTCCGGCGAAAGCGTTTCTTCCCTCTCTTGCAGCGTAAAAACAGACATTGCCGCCAAAAACGCTTCGTCCGCTTCGCTGAAACATGTCAGATCGACGGGAATGATCTGCGGCACGTTGTCCGTTCCGCACGCTTCGCGGATCTGGCCGCGGATGCCGCGCAGCAGCGGCGAATCGTATGCGCCGCCTTCCGTATAACCGATCACAAGATCGCATCCGAACCCGGCGCGGTTGAGCCGGTGCACCGCGCGGATATAGGCAAACAGACCGGGAATGTCTTCCGCGCATGTCACGCGGCGGTACACGATCGGCTGTTCGCCGGAAATGCCGAACCGCCAGATATGCCGCTTCGCAAAAGCGTTCTGCCGCAGCGCCAGTCGTGATTGCGCATCCCGTGCGCCGAATACCACACCCGGCAGCATCTTTTCCGCAAGCACGGCTTCCATCCGGCCGTCCTGAAACAGTCCGCCTGCGCCTTTGTGCATGCCTTCTTTGCGAATGTGCAGCAGCTGGTCGAGCGCTTCTCGCTCTGTCGACGCGGCCGTCAGCAGCAATTTCCACTCCCCCGCGCCGCGCGGCGAAAGATGCACCGGCACCTCCAGCCCCAGGCAGCAGTCGCCGGAACCGGGCAGGGACGTAAAATGCACATTCCCGGCCGCCAGCGAAGAAAGACCGTACCCGTCCCGCAGCGCGGACGCTTTGCTGCGCGTGCAGGTAAACGCCGTCTGCTGCAGGAACCCTGCCGCCATGCACACGCCTTTGCTGCCGTCGCGCTCCCTGCGGCGGAACAATACCGCTTCGTGCGCTTCATCCAGCCGATCTTCTATAAACAATTTGGAAAACGCCGGATGCGCGGCGAACGGCCGCTGCGCTGTCAACGTCGGTTCAGCATAAATCAGCACCGAACCGTCAAACGGCTGCCGTGAAGCGCTGCGCACGCTGATGGTGTATTCCAGCGCGGCAATGGTCGGATGCACACGCACGCGCACACGCAAAAGCAGATCATCCTGCCGCGCGGCATACCGTACGTCCGTACCGCCGAGTACGCAGCGAAAGGACGCCGTGCTGTCCGGCTTGACCATTCGTGCGAACGGCAGAACCGTCTGCGCGCCCTGCAGCACAACCGCCGCGCCGGAAGGCGAAAGCAGATCGCGGCTGTGCCGGAAAAGACTTGCGCCCCTGTACGACGCCATGCACGCCCCCGAATCGGACAGACACACGGACAATTCCGCACCGCGCAGCACACGGCAATTCGGCTGCAAAAGGGACGGCTGGCGAATCTCGCGCTTTGCCTGCTCCAGCCGTTCGCGCGCAACAGGCGTATCGCGGCTGATCCGGTTTTTGAAAGCCCGCGCATGCACCGGAACGCCTTCCTCCAGCAAGCTGCGCGCCGCACGCATCTGCCGGTCACGCATAAAGCGTTCGCGCAGCACGCCGTCGTGCAGCACATTCAGCACGCTCAGCAGACTCATGCCCACATGATGCGCCATATAACTGCGCACCACCGCATACGGTTTGCCGTCCGTGTGCTCGGGCGTACAGTCCAGCGCTTCGTAAAATCCCCATCGGCCGCTCATCTGCATGCGCTCAAGCCGCTTGAGATTGCGCATCGCCGTGCGCGGCTCCATCTGCATCATCAAAAACGACGCGTAAGGCGCGATCACCGTCTCGCGGTCGAGATCCTGCCGAAGGCCAAGCGCCTGCACGCCGTGCGCTTTGTATTGATAATTCAAGTCGCGATCAAACGCGTAAAACCCGCTTTCGGAAATGCCGAACGGCAGGCCGCGCCGCACGCGCTTTCTTTGGCAGCGGATGCAGAATTTCAACGCCTCGTAACTCAGCGTTCCGCGCTCTGCCGGCAAAAACAGATAGGGCATAAAATACTCAAACGTCGTCCCTGTCCACGACAGCAGTCCGCCGTGCCGGCCCACGCGGCACATCGTGCGCGAGAGCGCCGCCCAGTGTTTTTTGGGGATCGCTCTGCAGGCGATCGCGTAATACCCCGTCATGCGCGCCTCGCTCATCAGCATGTCATAATAGGACGCGGACGCTTTGCCGCTGTGCGGATCCATGCCGATGTGGAACAAGCGCCGCCGGCTGTCATACAGCGCGGTCAGATCCGCCCGATCCAGCAGCGTCTGTATGCGCCGCGACACATCCGCAAGCGCTGCGTGCTGCACTTCGTACTCCGCAATACCCTGCTGCAGCGTCTTTAAACAACATAAAAAATTGCCGCAGTCCACGGTGGACACATACCGCGGTTCGAGCGGGCGCAGGGTGCGTGTGTCGTACCAATTCAAAAGATTGCCGCCGTATGTCTGCAGCTGTTCGATCGAACCGAGAGTACGCTCCAGACGTGCGCACAGTTCCTGCGTGTCAATATATCCCAGATCCCGCGCTGCCAGAACGCAGAGCAGCCCCAGCCCGATGTTCGTCGGCGATGTGCGGCGCGCAACGCGCCAGACCGGCGTTTCCTGCACGTTGTCGGGCGGCAGATAATTGTTGCTGAAATCGCAGTTTTCCGCGAAATAATCCCACATGGCCGCCCCCCAGGAACGCAGCTGTTCGCGCTGCGCGTCCGACAGCGCCGCCTCGGGCGGATGCGTGCTGCGCTTTGCCGTCAGCAAAAACGGAATGTTCAGGAAAAACAGAATCGCCAGCAGCTTCAGCTCCGCCTTGCCGGACACAAACAGCGTCCCTGCGAACGCCGCCGTGTACAAACACTGCGTCCACAGCCGCCGGCGCGAGGAAGCGGATTCCGACTGCGCAAAGGTCGTCCATTCCAAAAGCCGCCGATGGCTGACCGCACTGCGGTACACCGCGCGGCAGACCGCGGACGCACTGCAGATCGCCTGCAGCGGCAGCATCACGACCTGCAGCACGCCGCGCAGCATCTGGGCGAGCGCAGGCGGCACAGCGTCGGCGTAAAACATCCGTGTGAGCGCACTCATGCCTTCCGTCAGAATCGTATGCACCGCGCCGATCAGCTCCGCACCGGCCACAGACGCCAGACACACCGCAAACACCGGCAGCGCCGTTCTGTGCGGCAAAAACACGCACAGCACCAGCCCCAGAAAGTTTACCGCCGGCGTCACGTCGCGGCGCATGTTGTCCAGCAGCTTGAACCGGGACAGCAGCGAGAGCGGGCTGCAGGAAAACAGGAAGCGCATATTTTGCCAGTCGCCGCGGATCCATCGCTCCATGCGGTCAAAATAACTCTGTTGCGTGCGCGGGAAGCCGTCCGCGACCTGCACGTCCGACAAAAAACCGCAGCGCAGATACCCGCCCTCCACGCTGTCGTGGCTGAGCACGCATCCCTGCGGCAGCGCGTGATCGAGCGTTTCGTAAAACGCGCGCACATGGATCAAGCCCTTCCCGGCAAAAATACTTTCGCCGAAAAGATCCTGATACCGCTCGCTCACCACATTGTCGTACGCGGACAGACCGCTGTCCGGGCTGAAAATGCGTTGGAAACGTGTTTCGCCGTCGCGCACACGCGTGCGTACCAATGGCGACAGCACACCGTATCCGGCGCGCACTCTGCCGCCGTGCACAACGGGTTGGTGCAGCGGATGCGCCGCCACGCGCAGCATCTCCATCGCCGCATCCATGGGCAGCTGCGTATCGCTGTCCAGCGCAAGCAAATACTGCGTCTGGCGCACGCCGTCCAAATCGCCGGACAAGTGCTCGAACGCATTCTCTCCCGTGCAGATCAGCCGCACGAGTTGTGTGATCGCGCCGCGCTTGCGCTCCCATCCGGTATAGCATCCCTCCGTGGGTGCGTAAACGCGCGCGCGCACAGCCAGCAGGAATCCGCCGCCGTATTCCGCATTCAGCTGCGCGATCAGCCGCGCCATGGCAGCCACGTCGCCCTTGTCCTCCGGGCGCACCGGCGTACCTGCTGTCTTCAGATCCGCCAGCAGGCATACCTTTATATTTTCTTGCCCGTTGGAAAGATACAGCTGCGTCAAATGCTCGCGCCAGCGCGCCGCCTGTTCCGCCGGCGGCAGGATTGCGGAAACGGTCAGCAGCGTCCGCTCGTTTTCCCCCGCCTTGCCCAGATCCATCCGCGGCAGACGCATACTGTCCACACCGCGCACCGACAGCCGCTCGAGCAGGGGCGAAAACAACCCCCACAGCGGCAAAAACAGCAGCGGTGCAACCCACACGCGGCGCAGCCATACCGCACCCGCAACCGCAGCCGCCAACGGCAAAACCGCCTGCAGCGTCAAAAACACAGCGCCGCGCAGGCGCTTCGGCGCGGGCAGAATCGTATACCCGATGTGCCGCGCGTGCGCGTGTGAACCGCGCTGCGCCTGTTCGAGCGCACGGCGCGCAAGTGCGTCAGGGTCTGTTTTTGTCCGTCTGCCGCGTGCAAAAAGCAGCCGGCGGTACAGTGCGCGGGATTCTTCGTCCATGCCGCTGTAGGCTCCGGACGGATCTTCGCGCAGGATTTTTTCCATGGGGCTGAGCGACTCCTGCAGGGAAGACAGGCGCAGGTCGGCGAACGCGCGCAGACGTTCCACCGCAAGGCGCAGCGCATCCGCGTTGTCCGTGCCCGCCGCGGCGAGCTGCAGCAGTCCCATGCGCAGCATAAACGGCAGCGCCTGCACCTCGGCGCTGCACAGGTTTTCCGCACGCAGCGCCGCATACAGCCGCTCCTGCGTCCACGGTTCGGGATCGCTGCACAGCGAAGCGCACAGCTTTTCAAGCCGGGAACGCCGGTTGGCGCCCCGCGGAAGCGGCGGAACCTCCCGCGCCGAACGGCACAGATCTTCTGAAAGCGTGCGGAACAGATAGGCGTTGTCCCGCAGCCATTCCTGCGCCGCGGTACGCTCCGGCAGACGCCGGATCTTTTTCTCTGCACGGCGGATTTTCCGCGCGTCGGCACGGATGCGCTGCACGGCAGCGCGGGCGTTTATCGTTTGTCCCACAGTTTTCTGTCCTTTCCGAATGATGCCGCAATCCGAACGGCGCGCAGAAGCGCTGCCGCTGTCCAGACAACACGCAGCAGACGGGTCGTCCGCTCGACCCGCCGCAGCAAACGCAGCGTATGCAGATATGCGCTCATACCGTCCCTCCCTGCGCTGTCAGCAGAACCGCGTGCGTCACGCTGGGGATGCTTTCACCCTGCAGCGGGGAAACGCCGGAGAGCAGCGCGCCTGTTCCGGCAAACAGCACGCGGCGCAGACTGCCCTCGCGCATACGTCGCAGGATGTGCGCGCAAAGCACGGCCGCGCTGCAGCCGCACCCGGATGCGCCCGCGTGCACGTCCTGCGTATCGTCATACAGCAGGCATCCGCAGTCCTGATGCACCGCGCGGATCTCCGTGTCCCGCTCCCGGCGCAGCAGATTTTGCAGCAAATCCGATCCCACAGCGCCGAGATCCCCTGTCAGGATCAGATCCATCTGCGCCGGTTTCAGCCGCAGATCCTCCAAAAAATCCGCGATTGTCCGGCAGGCGGAGGGCGCCATCGCCGCCCCCATGTTGGCGCTGTCCTTGACGCCGTAATCGGTCACCGTGCCGAAATGCACCGCCTCGATGCGCGGCCCGTCGCCTTTTCGCGCCACAACGGCCGCACCTGCCGCGGTTGCCGTCCACTGCGCTGTCGGTGCGCGCTGGCCGCCGTATTCCAGCGGCATGCGGAACTGCTTTTCCGCCGCGCAGAAATGGGAGGACGTCGACGCAATCGCACGCTCTGCCGCGCCGCAGGCTGTCAGGATCGCCGCCATGCCGAGCGTGAGCGCCATGGTGGAGCACGCGCCGAACATTCCGGCAAACGGAATCTGCATTTGCCGCAGCGCGAAGGACGAGCTCATGCACTGGTTCAGAAGATCGCCCGCAAGCGCAACATCCACATCCGTTTCCCGCAGCCCCGCGCGTTCGAGCGCCAGCTGCACCGCCTTTTGATGCATGGCCGACTCCGCCGCTTCCCACGTTTTTGTCCCGGCAAACGCATCTTCAAACACAAAATGCAGCCATTTGCCCAAAGGCCCCTGCCGCTCTTTTTGGGACCCGACGGCCGCTTCGGCCAACAAAACAGGCGGCTCGCGCAGGCGTATCGTGCGTCCGGTGCGTTCGATTGTACTCATGCGCCGCCTCCCATCCAATACACGAACAAACGGTACAGCGCGCCGTACACGGCCGCCATACTCAAACCGTACACCAGCACAGGCCCGGCGATGCGGAACATCTGCGCCCCGGTGCCGAGAATTCTGCCCTCGGTGCTGAACTCCATGGCAGGCGAAACGATCGAATTGGCAAAGCCCGTGATCGGTACAAAAGTCCCCGCGCCCGCATGTTTGGCAATTTTGTCAAATACGCCGAAGGCGGTCAGCACCGCCGTTAAAAAAATCAGCGTCAGCGTCACGGCCAGATCCGCCTGCTTTTTTTCCGCAAGCCATGTGCCGTACAGCACAGACAGCCCCTGCGCGAAGGCGCAGATCGCGCCGCCTGCGGCGAAGGCTTTCAGGCACGAAAGCAGCACAGGCGAGTCCGGCGAGGCGGATTTGACCATGCCGGCATATTCCTTTTGCGACAAGCGCATCCGAATCCCTCCTTTTTTCCGTAGCTTTCCCGTGCGGCGGCACTTTTATGCTTGACAGTCGTTACAGACATTTTGTATAATATTCATAGATTCCGGTAAACGTCCTGTTTTTCGACGCCCGGATCGTCAGAACAATGTTGCCCGTCGCGTCAATTTCCGCCGGCATGCGGACGCTGACAGATCCGGGCAAATCGCGCCGCAAGGAGGCCGTTTATGCAAAGATGTCTTGGATGCATGCGCACATACGACACGCAGTACGCCCTGTGTCCGCACTGCGGTTATGTCCGCGACAGCGTCCCCGGGGATTCCAACCAGCTTCCCCCGGGCACCGTTCTGCAAAACAGATACACGCTCGGCAGGGCACTCGGGCGCGGAGGATTCGGGATCACATACATCGCCTGGGACAGCCGGCTCGAACAGGCTGTTGCAATCAAGGAATATCTGCCGGGCGTTTTCGCCTCGCGCACCGTCGGGCGCAACACCGTTTCGTGTTACAGCGAAAACGCACGCGCACAGTTCACCGCCGGCCTGCAAAAAACGCTCCGCGAAAGCCGCATGCTCGCGCAGTTCTCCCATCTTGACGGCGTGGTGCGCGTATTCGACTGCTTTGAAGAAAACGAAACGGCTTATATCGTCATGGAACTGCTGCGCGGACAAACGGTCAGCGAGATGCTCAAGCAGTCCGGCGCCATGCCGCTGCAGGACGTGCTGCGGATCATGGAGCCCATTCTGCGCGCACTCGGGCAGATTCACCAAACCGGCCTGATCCATCGGGACGTCGCGCCGGACAATATCTTCGTTTGTGACGACGGCAAGGTCAAGCTGCTGGATTTCGGTGCGGCGCGCGTGAGTTCGGATATGGATGAACACACCCTTTCTATTGTGCTCAAGCACGGCTACGCACCCATCGAACAGTACAGCAGCCGCGGCCGTCAGGGGCCGTATACCGATGTTTATGCCGCCGGCGCCACGATTTACAAGATGCTGACCGGCCAAACGCCGCCGTCCGGTCTGGATCGCATGCAGCAGGACGATCTGCGTCCTGTGCAGGACTTTGTCCGCGTACCCGATTCGGTGCAGCGCGCGCTGCAGCACAGTATGGCGCTGCGCGCCGCCGACCGCACGCAAAGCGCGGAGCAGCTGCTGCTGGAACTGACGGGCGCGGCAGCACGGAAAAATGCGCCTGCTGCCGGGCAAAAACCGCACAAAACAGCGCACGGCGCATTTCGCAGCACCGCGCTGCCGATTCTTTTGGGCATTGCCGC
>CAMOCU010000021.1 GCA_946610835.1 uncultured Clostridia bacterium
ACGGAAAAAGATCCATTCCTTCGTGCGCATCGGATTGAATCAGTGCTTCCTTAGGACAGGAATTGGCGGGAGTGTCAGTGCGCGCTGCCGGAAACAGCGGCAGAGGAAGCGGCTGTACCGGCAAGCAGAAGCATCACGGCGATTTGCTGCGATACAGTGAGCGCAACCATGCTGCCCAGCAGGGCGTCTTTTCTGGCAGGGTCGGACAGACTGACGTCCAGTACGGTCTGCGCGGCGTACATGCGTCTGCGGTTTGCGCCCATGGAAAAGTTGGAGAACCCTTTTTTCGTTTTCAGGTATGCATCGGCTTCGACAATGGCGTCTGCGATCCGGTCGGCGGACATTCCGGGAATCAGCAGCGTTCCGAGCGTGATCCACTCATATCCCGTGCCCAAACGGCATTTACGCGCTTTGAGCGCGTCATACAGGGCGATAACTTTTTCGCATTTTTCCGCCGCAGGCGCCGGGTCGGCAGACAGCACATGGCTGAGTGACTGAATCAGGTTGCCGCTGACGTGACGGAACCGTGCGCGTAAAATCGCAAACGCTGCCTCCGATTCCTCAGCAATGTGCCGGGCGTCCTGCCCTGACAGAGCGAGGATTGCCGCGAAAGGGATGTCCTCGGTGGAGGTGAGAAAGCGGTGGCTGCTGCGCATGTTTTCGTAGATTTCCCGCGTGCGATCGACCAGCGTATGGGTGTCCGTGCCGCTGTTGTCCGCGGCGATCAGGACAGCGGCAAGGAGCTTAAACGTGTTGTCAAATACTTTGTGCCGATTGATCAGACGGTAAGTTTCCTGCACGCGGTTCAAAAATAATTCCGCGTGACCGGACAGCACCATCTGCGTCAGGATCACAAGCCGTACCGTTCCGCGCAATTCGGAAAAAATGCCGGCATGCTGCTTGAGAATTTCCCGCGCTTCGAGCAGCGATTCAACCGGGACAGCCATCCCTTTGCAGGCGAACATCTCTGCCGCGGCACAGGCCAGCAGACTGCTGTCCCACTTGAATGCCTTTTCCATATCGTGTTTGTTTTGAACCAGCAGATCACACTGCCGCTGTAAACGCAGATCCATGAAAGCACCTTCTTTTTGATTGCTGCAGTCAGTATAGCACAGTGCAAAGGTCATGTCAAATTCGCAAAAAAGCAAAAGGCCGGCGCCCGTGAGGACGTCGGTCTTTTGGCGCGCAATCGTCAGCAGCCGCAGCCGTTGTTGCCCAGCGCGTTGTTGCAGCCACAGCCGCAGCCGCAATCCGAGAATAACAGGATGATAACCAGCAGAAGGATCCAGTTGTTATTGCATCCGCAACCCATCATGTCGACCTCCTTTCGACTTGCGCGGCGTTTCCGCCCGCGCTTACACTGCCATACTATGCGGTGCGCCGCAGGGCGGTTCCTGAAAAATTTTTCGGGCATACTATGGTGCAAGGAGGCGATAGAATGTCTGTCAAAAATTTCGGCGGCAAAACCCCGTATGAGGACAACAGCGTGGAACTGGGCGAGGAGCTGACACCCGATCCGTTCTCCGACGTTCCGGAGCCGGCGAAGGTGCATCTGTCCCGGATGACCATGCGTACAACTCCCGGCAAGCGCGGCAAACTGCACCGTGAAACACCGCGCAACAATCGGCAATTTTGATCTTCTCTTGAATCGAAAAGTTTGAAAAATAAAGAAAAACTTAAAAAAACAGAGAAAACAAAAGATTATGCCTGCTTTTAAAGCGTCAAAAGTCGGATTTGACCTTTTCTGACCTTTGACGCTTTGGTCAAAATGTTGTATACTATGACTAAAGTCAAAGAAAGTCAAAGTCAAAAGAAAGGCGGTGACGGACGTGAATATGAGCAATAGTATTGCCCAGATGATTCTGAAAATGCTCGACCAGGACGGCAGTACAGAGATTCAGCGCAATGAATTTGCACAGGAAATGGGATGCGTTCCCAGCCAGATCAATTATGTGCTGTCCTCGCGTTTCACGCCGGAGCAGGGGTATATCGTGGAGTCCAAACGCGGCGGCGGCGGATATATCCGCATTCGGCGCGTCAACCTGGACAGGGGCGTGATGTTGATGCATGTGGTCAACAGTATCGGGCAGAGTCTGGACGAGCAGACCTGCCGGGCGCACATCACGAATCTGATGTACAGCAGGATCCTGGACGAACCGACGGCGAAGCTCTTGCTGGCCGCCACATCGGACGTTTGCTTCCGCGCGCTGCCGAAAGCACAGCGGGATGCGGTTCGGGCGAATGTTCTGAAACAGCTGCTGCTTGCATTGAATTGAAAGAATATAGTCCGGTCAAACGCGGCGACGCTTTCCGGCCGGAACACAGGGAAAGGAAGCGATTGAAATGTTGTGTCAAAATTGCGGCAAAAGAGAAGCTACCACGCATATCAAGCGGGTGGTCAACGGGGAGACTTCGGAAAGTCATCTGTGCGCGGAATGCGCCGCCTCAATGGGATATACGGATGTATTCTCCGGATGGGGAATGAGCCTGGGCGATCTGCTGGGAGGATTCCTCGGCGAGAGCACACAGGCGGCGGGACAGATCAGCCCGACGCTGCGCTGCCGGAAATGCGGCAGCAGCTGGCAGGATATCGTGCGGGACGGCAAAGTCGGCTGCGCGGACTGTTACCGCACATTTTATGACCGTCTGGTGCCCACGCTGCAGCGGATCCACGGACGTATACAGCACACGGGCAAAACCATAGCGCGCGAAACCGAAACGCCGCAGAAACCCGAGAAGAGCGAAGCCGAATTGCGCGAGGAAAAAATTGCCGCGCTGCGCGCGCAAATGGATGAGGCTGTGGCGGCTCAGGATTTTGAACAGGCGGCAAAGCTGCGCGACGAGATCCGCAGCCTGGAAGCGTAAAGAAGGGAGCGTGCGGTTATGAATAAATGGTATATTGAAAAGGGAGAACAGGGGGACATCGTGCTCAGCACACGCGTTCGTCTTGCGCGCAATCTGGAAGCGTATCCGTTCCCCGGCAAGCTGGACATACAGAGCAAGAAAAAAGTCTGCGATGAAATATGCGATGCGCTGCGGGACACGGACGACGTTTTTCGCCGTATCGACATGGCGTCACTGACGCGGTCGCAGGCTGTGTCGCTGGCGGAGCGGCATCTGATCAGCCCGGAATTCACAACCAACCGCGAGGGACGCGCGCTGCTGCTGACCGAGGACGAGAGCGTATCGGTTATGCTGTGCGAGGAGGATCATATCCGCCTGCAGGTCATGCAGGCCGGTCTTGCGCTGCCGCAGGCATACGCCATCGCCGACCGGATCGACTCCATGCTTGACAGCAAGCTGCAGTATGCGTACGATCCGCGGATCGGTTTTCTGACACGCTGCCCCACCAATCTCGGCACAGCCATGCGTGCTTCCGTGATGCTGCATCTGCCTGCGCTCAACGCAGCCGGACGCATTTCCGGACTCGCCGCGACGGTGTCCAAGCTCGGTCTTGTGATTCGCGGGGCATACGGCGAGGGCTCTTCTCCGCGCGGGAGCATCTTCCAGCTGAGCAATCAGATTACATTGGGTATTACGGAACAGGCGGCCATTGACAATCTGCAGGCCATCACCCTGCAGATCGTGGCGCAGGAACGCGCGGCGCAGGAGCGTCTGCTGCAGAACGAAACACAAGCGGATAAAATCTGGCGTGCACGCGGCATTCTCAGCAGCGCACGGTTGCTGAGCGGCGACGAATTCATGGAACTGATTTCGCTGGTACGGATGGGCGTGGCGCGCGGATTGTTTGAAATCCCGATGGAAAAAATCAATGAGTTGATCGTGCGCATGCAGCCCGCGACGATCAACGCGGCAGGCGGGCAGGACTTTCCACCCGCCAAACGGGACGCGCTGCGCGCGGAAGCGGTACGCACGGCGCTGTTATCCTGAAGGAACGGAGGATATTGTGTATGATGTATAAATTTACCGGCTTTACGGAAAAAGCCAATGCGGCGCTGAACGCCGCGATCGAAAAAGCGGAGCAAATGGGACACACATATATCGGCACGGAACATTTGCTTCTGGGACTGCTGGCCGAGCAGGGCGGCGTTGCGGCAGATGCGCTCAGGCAGGCCAAAGCCGACGGCAAACAGATCGAAGAATTGATCCGCAGCACGGTCGGCATCGGCTCACCCACGGTGCTCACGCCCAACGACTTTACTCCGCGCAGCAAGCATATCATTATGAACGTGGCGGTATCCGGCGCGCGTGCGCTCGGACACTCTTACGTCGGCACGGAGCACTTGCTTGCCGCGCTGCTGCAGGAAAGCGACAGCGCAGCGGTGACCGTGCTGCGGGAATTGAATGTTCCCGTACAGGATGTGCGGCAGAATCTGCAAAAAGCCATGTCCGGCAGCGGCAATTACAAAACGCCTGCCGAGGAAAAGAAATCACAGAAAAGTCAGAACACACCCACGCTCAACCAGTACGGGCGCGACCTGACGGAAGCTGCGGGCAAAGGATTGATCGATCCCGTGATCGGACGCGCACAGGAAATTGAGCGCGTGATTCAAATCCTCTCCCGCCGGACAAAGAATAATCCCTGTCTGATCGGCGAACCGGGCGTGGGCAAGACGGCCATTGCGGAAGGTCTTGCGCTGAAGATTGCCGCGGGCGAGGTGCCGGAAACTCTGCGCGACAAACGGATCGTGGCGCTCGACCTGACGGGTATGGTGGCAGGAACAAAGTACAGAGGCGATTTTGAAGAACGCATCAAATCCGCCATGGACGAGGTGGTGCAGGCGGGCGATGTGATTCTGTTTATCGACGAAATCCACACCATTGTCGGCGCAGGCGCGGCGGAAGGCGCTGTGGATGCGGCAAACATTCTCAAGCCCTCGCTCGCGCGCGGAGAAATGCAGGTGATTGGCGCCACGACGATTGAGGAATACCGCAAGAATATCGAAAAAGACGCCGCGCTTGAACGGCGGTTCCAGCCGGTGACGGTGGGCGAACCTTCCGAGGAGGAAGCCATCGAGATTCTGCGCGGTCTGCGCGACAAATATGAGGCGCATCACAAGGTGCGCATTACGGACGAAGCGGTTGTGGCTGCGGTGCAGATGTCCGCACGGTATATCGGCGACCGGTTCCTGCCGGATAAGGCGATTGACCTGGTGGACGAGGCCGCGTCGCGTGTGCGGCTGCGTGCATTCACCGCGCCGCCCGATCTCAAAGCGTTGGAAAATCATTTGCGCGAATTGGGCGAGGAGAAGGCGTCCGCTGTCAACACACAGGAATTTGAACGCGCGGCGCAGCTGCGGGACGAGGAGAAAAAGCTGCAGACCCAGCTGGAGGATCAAAAGCGTCAGTGGCAGGAGAAAAATCAGGGCAGCACGGAAGAAGTGACCGCCGAGGAAATTGCCCAGATCGTGTCCCAATGGACAGGTATTCCCGTTGTGCAGCTCACGCAGGAGGAAAGCGAACGGCTGCTGCATATGGAAGAGGAACTGCATCAGCGCATTGTCGGCCAGCAGGAGGCTGTGCATGCTGTGGCGCGTGCGATCCGACGCGGCAGAGTGGGTCTGAAGGATCCCAAACGTCCCATTGGTTCGTTTATTTTCCTCGGCCCGACCGGCGTCGGAAAAACCGAACTGTGCAAAACACTTGCCGCAACGATGTTCGGTGACGAGAATGCCATGATCCGCCTGGATATGTCTGAATATATGGAAAAGCATACGGTATCCCGTCTGGTGGGTTCGCCGCCCGGGTATGTGGGATATGACGAAGGCGGACAGCTGACAGAAAAGGTGCGCCGCAAGCCGTATTCCGTGATCCTGTTTGACGAGATCGAAAAGGCGCATCCGGATGTGTTCAACATGCTGCTGCAGATTCTCGACGACGGTATTCTGACCGATTCGCAGGGACGCAAGGTGGATTTTAAAAACTGTGTGATTATCATGACGTCGAACCTCGGCGCAAAGCAGATCACCGGCCAGACCGGCGGCACGCTCGGTTTCAACGGCGGCGATGCGGATGGTATGCTCAGCCAGAGCCGCATCCGTGACGCGGTGCTGGGCGAGCTTAAGCAGGCGCTGCGGCCGGAATTCCTCAACCGTGTGGACGAGGTGATTGTGTTCCACCAGCTGACGAAGCCGGATATCCGGGAAATTGCGCGCCGTCTGTTGACAACGCTGCAGAAGCGCGTGGCTGCGATGGACATCACGCTGACATTTACAGACGCTGCGATCGACCGTGTTGCGGATGCGGGATTCGACCCGGTTTACGGAGCGCGTCCGCTCAAGCGCGCGATTCAGACGCGCATTGAAGATACGCTGTCCGAGCGGATGCTCGACGGCACGGTCAAGCCGGGCACGCCGTATGTGTGCGACTTCCGGGAGGACATGTTTGTGTTTGACAGCGCGAACAGCGGCGGCGATCCTGCCGAACCTGCTGAATAAACAATCCTAAAATATGCCGCGCTCTCTCCGTTTATCGGACAGAGCGCGGCATTGATTTTACATCGGTTCGTCGAAAAAGCTGAAAGCAATAGCGTACTGTTCCGTGTCCTCGCCTGTAGACATACCGGCCATGGAGCCGATGGACTGGCCGTCCTTTTGAATCATGTACAGGCGGTATTCCGCATTCGTTTCCTGGTCAACGACTTTTCTGGCGGTAAGCAGCCCGGTTTGTTTGATGATTTCCGCCCATGCGTCCATATCCGCCAGCACATCCGCTTCGCTGTCGTACAGCTTGGAGAAGGTGTACATCCGGCCGCCGTCTGTTTTCTTGAATGTATACGTTACAGTCGGGTCAACAAACGCCAGTGTGGGGACGATCCCGTCGTATTCTTCAAAGAATTTCGGCGTCTGCGTTTGTTCGGGTATTTCCGCAATCTCCGCGTCCGCTGCCGATTCCTCTTGCAAATCGGACGCAACATAGGACGCTTCAGTGGTTTTGAGATCTTCCGCCGGCGTGCTTGTCCGGCCGCATCCGGCGCCCAGCGCAACCAGCAGGGCGGCCAAAAGCGCGGTTGTCCGTTTTTTTCTTTTCAATTCACTTCACTCCTATTGTTTGGATGCGATCAGTATAGCACAAATAATCCTGCCAAAACGAAAGAACGGAACAAACGCGCCTGAATGCGGCACGAACGCGTACGGCGCTTGGATTCCTGAAAAAAGAATGGATATTGTCCGCCGTATCCAATCGGCGGCAGAACATAAATGTATTCTTTTAAAAGCAGAATTTACGGCTTTGTATCCATTTTGTAATTTTTGTTGACAGACGCAAAAGGAATATGTTATATTAGAATTAGAATAGATTACGTTTACCCTGTGATTCTGTCTGACCATGTATATGCGTAAAGTACAGAGAAGGAGAGATTGGTTATGTTGAAGCGAATCTGCAAACGAACCCTGAGTGTGATGCTTGTCATTGCGCTCGTATTTACCACATTTTTTATTTTCGATCCGTCGGCAGTCTTGCCCACGGCGCAGGCTGTTGCCAATAAGACAACAGCGCTTTATCCGGAACTGTATTTTGTTGTGCCGGAGGCGATCTACCTTGCTCCGGCATACGATTCGTACACAACGACATCCAGCCCGACATATGCCTTCCAGTGGTATGTCAACAATACATACACAAAGAATTCAGGCGGATCGGTTACTCTGGATACAGGGGAAAGCAGCAGCGGCAATATTTATTTTTCCTATGCCAATGCTACAGACGTCAAGCTTCAATTTAAGTGGCAGACCACGCCCGGAAAAGATTACGGCAGCACGCCAAACACAATTACCTTCGCAAGCGCTGCGCGTACACAGGGCACAGATGTGACATTGTCTGATTCCGGCGTGGAACAGAGAGGCTATTACTCCACAACGATCACCGCTGGTACGTCTATTCCGTTTGCCAAGGACGACATCGGCAAATATATCTGCTGGATCCTGACGTATACGGACCGCACGGATAACACAACGAAAAAGGTGTTTTCTTATACATATGTTTACAAGCCCTACACAACGCCGTTTGGCGTTTCGCTGCGTGCAAAATGTACGCGCGGCGGCAACAGCTTTGCAGCGGCGCTGATGTGGCTGAGCGGTGTGCATGGAACCAAAACAGCCGCAGACTATTACGCAAAATCCGGAACGGGAGACTATATGCTGCTTCCGTTCTCTTCCAGTGCGTCCGGCACCGCGGTCGGGTCATTGAATGCGCAGTTTGCTTCCCGCTGGAATTACAATAACGGCGGCGATCACAATTCTTCCAGTTGGATTTCAACCAGCGCGCAGGACGGTATGGCAGCCAAAACGTTCCGGCACAGGGAAATGGACCATGGTTATAATTACGGTGACGAAACGCAGATCGTATGGGATTACTCCGGCGAGGCGGAAATCACGGTGGATACCAGCCGCTATTCGAACATGAATCAGATCCCGAACCTGTCAACCGGTATTCAGCTTTGCGACGGTGAAGGTTCGCATTCCGGCGCGTGGTTCCTTTCCAATTTTTCCGGAACCTGTACCTATAACGGCAGTACCAGAACCGATGGCTTTACAGATTACTGGCGCGAAAAGCTGGATTCGCGGATTGTGACCACATGGAATGCGTATCGCGGAACGCCGTTCGCTTCTGTCGGCGATTACGGCAGCAGAGATACAGGCGTGGATAACGTCGGTGTTAAAGCAAACAGACGGTGGGACAAAAGCCCGACGTCCGGATTAAACAAAATCGGCGCCGGACTGATGCTCAGCGACTCCAGCAAGACAAGCGCTTCAGACGCCAGCGATACGCAGTTCCTGATTGCGGAACTTCGCTGCACGGTCAACGTATACAGCAAGTCGGATCTGCGGACGGCATATCAGAATGCGCTCAAAAAGTTCCCGATCATCTACATGTATAACGGAACATCCAACTATACCAGTTTCATCAATCTCTTCCGCGCCGTCGCAAAAGAACTGTGCAAGGTAAACGGTACATATGCCAGTACTTCGGTTAACGGGACGCCCTATTCCACAGCGTCTGCTTTGGCAAACGCATTGACAACGTCGGCCAACAGTTTTTCGGCAAAGACGGACAACAGCTTTACTGTGACGGCCAAGCACTACTCCACAACCGGAAAGACGCTTGCAACAGAATCCGTAACGGCGCAGACCGGCGGTTCTTTCGATGCGCGTCCGAATACCTATAACGGTTACACGTATCAGGAAGAAAGTACGACCATGACTTATGGCACGGCAACAACGACCTACAAGCCGTTTCTTC
>CAMOCU010000022.1 GCA_946610835.1 uncultured Clostridia bacterium
TTGTGTGATATGACGGAAAAAGATCCGCTCCGTCACGCGCATCGGATTTATTCAGCGTTTCCTTAATCAGCGTATCAGGATTATTTGGTCAGTTCTGCATAGAAATTGTCGATGGCCGCATAGAAATCCTCCACGCCGCCGTCGTTTTTGATGACGTAATTGGCCATTTTCTCGCTCTCGGAGGTGTGGAACTGGCGTTCCTCACCCTCGTCGAATTCGCGCAGTTTTTCCACGCTCTTGCCGTCTCTTTCGGAGCCGCGTGCAAGCATTCTCTGGTAGCGAACCTCATCGTCGGAAATGACGATGTCCACCAGAACGAAATCCTTGCCGAAAGCTTCCTTAAAGAACAGAACGTCGGACAGCGGGCGGATGCCGGAAACGAGATAGATCGGTGCGCCGGATTCTTTGATCTTCTTGACGATCTGATCCGGGAAAAACGTCTGGCCGTAAGCGTCCATGTATTTCTTGGATGTTGCGTGCAGATTTTCACGCGTCAGTTCCAAACCGTCCTTGGCGGCCAGTTCGCGCACGACGTCGCCGATGGAAACCATGGGCAGGTTGTATTTCTTTGCAATATACTCCAGGAAGAAATCCTTGCCTGTGCCGTTCTTGCCGACTGCTGCTAATACCATAAATCAATTACCTCCGCATATTTCGGGTAACGAAACAATTCGCTCCGACAGATAGTGTACCAGAAAAAAGCGGATTTGTCAACGCAGGTGAAAAAGAATGGATGTACGGATTTTTGCGCTGCCGCTGCCGGACGGCCTTCCGGAGCAGGCAGGCACGGCGCTGTGTCCGGCGGCGGACAGCGAAAAACGCGGGCGCTACGGTGCAGACCCTGCGTCGCAGGGCGCTGCGCTGTCCTTGGCGGCGCAGGTGCTTTTGCGGTATGCCGCCGCACAGACGACCGGACGCGCGATGTCGCAGATCCGCGTGACCTATCTGCCGGACGGGCGGCCATCGCTGCCCGGAACCGGCCTTTTTTGCTCGCTCAGTCATACCCCCGGGCTGTGTGTGTGCGCGCTGTCCGCGCATCCTGTCGGAATCGACGCGGAACGTGTTCGTCATCCTTTTCCGCGCGGCGCGGCGCGGCGGGTGTTCACTGCCCGGGAGTTTGCCGATGCGCACTGCAAAGCCGATCCGGATGCGGCCTGTACGGAATTATGGACACGCCGCGAGAGTTTTGTCAAGCTCACGGGCGACGGGTTAAAAAGCATCCGCTTGCCGATTCCGTCCAATGTGCGCATCCAAAGCATGGTTCTGCAGGAAGAATTTTCTGTCAGTATTGCCGTGTTTACAGATTGGAAATAAAAAAGTTACGCTTAATTTTTTTCCTGTTTTCAAAAAGCGGTTGAAATGCATGCGCCGTTTATGGTAATATAAACGCGGAACATTGGCTTGTACCGTGCGCATGGTTTTGCCGGGACACGGTATACTATACATCGTATACCGCAGAAAGGAGTTTTGGCATGCACGGAAAACAAGGACTTTGTATCGCCGCGGCGGTTCTGTTTTTTGCGCTTTCTGCCTGCGGGCAGGACGGCACGGCCGGACAGCCGCAAACCACGCAGACTGCCCCGGCGCAGACGACCGCGCAGCGGCAGGCGCAGGCAGATATGGCTTCGCCCGACGTAAAGCAGACAGACGCGGCACTGCCGGATGAAACACAAACGACCGCACCACAGACCACAGCCGTTTTGACGCAGGCGGACATCGGCCCGCTGTTTGGTCAATATGTGCGCGACAGGGTCGCAGACGGCGTGTACACAATGCGCAGCAAACAGTCCGGACTGACGCTGATCACAACTTTTTCCGGCGAGGATTCAGTGCTGGAAAGCGATGCGGCAGGACTTTTGCGTCTGACGCTGATCCATAAGGACGGACACTATTTTATGGTGTGCGGCAGCACGCAGAAATACGTGGAGCTGAGTGCAGAGGAATACGAAAAACAGGCGGGCGAGACGCTGAAGAAATCCTCGCTGCACCTGGAGAATATGCATTTGAAACAGACGGGCGAGCAAACCGTCGGCGGCAAAAAATACAGCACAGAGATCTACGATGAAGGAGATCTGGGGACGGTGACGTATTATTTTGACGACAGCGGCCTGCGGCGTTCGAGTGTGGACAGGAACGGAACGGTCACGGAGATCGACACCATGGAGGTTCTGGACGAGGCGGATCCCGCGGCATTTGAAATTCCGCAGGGGTACACGCGCATCACAGACCCGTCCCAGCTGTTTACTCCCTGATGAAACGAACATGATGTGAAAAAATAAAGAAAGGCGGCAGCATCGGAAGACCGCGGCCGGGAGGGCGGCGCAGCGGTCGATCCCATGCAAAAAAGAGTATGAAAAAGATGATTGCGATTCTTTCCGTCGCGGCGCTGCTTTGTGCGAGCGCCTGCGGAAAACAAGCGGCACAATCGGAGACAACGTCTGAACTTCAGACGACACAGCCTGTTACCCAGGCAAACATTGAGGATGATCTTGCGCTTCCCGGCGTAAACGAGAGCGGCTCCACCACCGCGCCGGTCGTGGTGCAGTCCACAGCGGCTCCGGCGGTACCTGCGGCGGTTCAGCAAGCGCCGATTATGAATGTGATCGCGGATGTTCAGGCTGCGCCGCCTGCAACCCAGCCGCCTGCGACCCAGCCGCCGCAGACGGAAGCGGCCGCAGAATCTGATACACCGGACGCGCCCGAAGCGCCTGACGTAACGACCACGACTGCTCCGACAACCACACAGGCGGCCAAATCGTCGCCCGATCTGCTCAACAACAGCGTACTTGCGCCGATCAACAGCGGCACGTACACGATGAGCGTCAGCGGTTTTACAAAGGACAAAAGCCCGGACGACAAGCTCATTAAAGTGTCGCAGGGCGGCAATACCGGATACAGATTCGCCGTGCCGGGCGTCCATTTTGATTACAGAGTGTTTTCCGACGGCGGCAAGTATTACATGGCGGACAACAACATCTATTGTGAGTTGACCAAAGCGCAGTACGATGCGGTATGCGGCGATTTGAAAAACGGTTTTATCCAGTTCAATGCGCTGCAGTATCAGAACACGGACGAAACACGCGAGGGCTTTACCAAATACACGCGCGAACATTTTACTGCCGGCAACGCAGATGTGACGCTTTGGTACAAGAACGGGGCGCTGGCCAAGGCAGAGATGAAGGCGGGCGACGTGCAGGATACGCTTCCCATGTCGGTAAGCGGTTCGGCAGATTCCGGATTTTTTAAGCTCGGCGAACAATTGCAGCCGTCCACATACGAAAACATGAAGGCCTATGCAGATTTTGCAAACATGTTCTTCGGCGCCCAGTCGTGAACATGAGAAAGGAGAATACATACGATGATGAAAAAATGGTTATCCACGCTTCTCGCAGTCAGTCTGGTTGCCTCCATGGCGGCTGTGCTGAATGCTTGCGGCGGCAAAGACGACAAAGACAGCACGACACAGCAAACGACAGAATCCGTGACAGAAGGTACTTCCGGCGATCTGGAGGACGTGCGTTCCTTCTTTGACGATCTGGTTCCGCTGGAGGGTGACGAGTCTTACAGCTATACCGAATTGGTGACGGACGAGCATTATGCCGAGGAGTACGAAAAGCTGACGCTCCCGCCCGCTGCGCCCCAAACACCGGCGAAAACCACAAAAGCCTCCACAACCAGGGCAGGCGCGCAGCCGGCGGCGGCTACGACTGCTGCGGAACGAGCAACAACCAAAGCGTTCCAGTTTTCCTCGCCTAAGGACAGAGCCACAACCGCGCCCCAGACCGGTGCAGCGTCCGCAGGAACAGCGGCAGGCACAACGGCGGCAGGCGGAAGAGCGGCAGGTGGAAATGCGGCAGGCGGAAATGCTGCTGCGGGGAATACTTCCGCCGCGGCATCCACGGCAACGCAGAGCACTACCAAATCGGGATCGGACAGCACGAGCGACACGACAATCATGCATGATCCGATTTCAGATCAGAACGTTTCGTTTGGCGGCGGCACAATCCCGGCGATTCAGGATCTGCCTCCTGTGCGGTATCTGCAAAAATATGTGATCGACATTCTGAACAGCGGTTCCTATACAGCCAAAACAGAAATGGTCAACGACGGCATCGCAGTTCCCATGACCGTGTATAAAAACGCCGACAACATGGCGTATGAGATGACGGTTTCCGACCTTATGGCGGCGACGCTGCAAAAGGAATATCCGGTGCTCGGAAAGATCACCGGCTCGTCCAAGATCGGTTTCGTTGCGCAGAACACATCTTCCTCCAACCCGAAGCTGTATCTCAATACGCCCATGGGCTACATCGACATGCAGGATATGGCCAAAACAGAGGGCGCGGATTTTACAAGCGAAGATCTGCAATCCATGTTCAAGGAACTGAGCGGCGGCATCGGCGATATTTTCACAAAGGAATTCAACACCCTGACTTATGTCGAATCCAAGGGCTCCGGCAACTATTGGTGTGAATCCTATGTTTCGCCCGACAAAACTGTTGGTTACAGCTTCTATTTCACCAGCCGTGGTTTGTCCCGAATTGAGATTGTTGATCTTGCCACAAATCAGGTGCAGAAGATCACGGTCGAACTTTCTCCCGGCGTGACAAACAAGGACGCGTTCAAGCCCACCGGCAAAAAGATGGATATGGACGCGATCAAGAAGTTCGTTGAAGGTATTTCCTGATGCGAACCATTTGGATCACAGGCGCATCGGGCGGCATCGGAAACGCTGTCGCCCGTATTTTTGCGGCTGAAGGGAATCAAATTGCGCTGGGTTACTGCCGGGGCAAAGCAAAGGCGCAGGCGCTCGCGGAGGATTTGCGAAGCGCGGGTGCGGATGCGCTGGCGGTACAGGCGGATGTGTCGGACAGCGCGCAGATCGCACAGGCGTATGCACAGATCGAGTCTGCTTTCGGCGGTGTGGATGTGCTGGTCTGCAATGCCGGCATTGCCCAGCAAAAGCTGTTTACGGACATCACAGACGATGATTGGGCGCGCATGATCGGCGTTCACGCAACCGGAACGTTTTTGTGCTGCCGCGCCGTGATTCCGCACATGGTGCGAAAAAAGCGCGGACGGATCATTACGGTATCCTCCGTCTGGGGTGTCAGCGGCGCATCGTGCGAGGTGCACTACTCCGCATCCAAGGCGGCGGTGATCGGTCTGACAAAGGCGCTGGCCAAGGAACTCGGCCCGAGCGGCATTACAGTGAATTGTATTGCGCCCGGTGTGATCGACACGCCGATGAATGCCTGCTTTGACGCGCAGACGATGGAATCCCTGCGGCAGGATACGCCGCTGATGCGGATCGGCACGCCGGAGGACGTAGCGAACGCTGTCCGTTTTTTTGCAAGCGATCAGGCCGACTTTGTAACCGGGCAGGTGCTGTGTGCCGACGGCGGATTCATTCTTTGAAGAAAGAAACTAATTTGTCTAAAAAATTGTTGCATTTGCAGCTTTTTTATGTTAAAATTGTTTATATAAACTTCGTATCTTCTGGGAGGAATCAAATATGGCGGCAACTTGTCCGAAATGCGGCGGCAAACTCAGACTGATTGACTGGAAGCCGAATTGTCCGCACTGCGGCGTAAATATGATTTATTACGGCATGGAGGATCGTTTGCTCGAGGACGCAGACCGCGCCGAGGCCGAGCATGCGCGTACCCAGCCCAAAATCGACCGCCTGAAGGCGGCGACTGTTGGCTCGCCGTTGGCGATTGTGCGTTTGGTCATCAGCGTTCTGCCCATTGCGGGGCTGTTCTTGCCGCTGGCGCACTTTGCGTTCAACGCGCCCTACGCGGCGTTCAACGGTTCGGTTAATGCAATTTCGCTGTACAATCTGGTCAGCGGGATGGATTTTGACGCGCTGCTGCACATGATCCAGTCCAAGCTTTTCGGGTCGACATTCGTTTTGTATGCTGTATCGCTGGTCTGTATGCTGCTGTCCGCTGTGGGTGTACTGATGCATCTGATTTTACAGACGCTGGCCTGTTCGCCCAAAGGAAAGCAGCGCAACTTCACGCTCGATATTCTGAACCTGCTGCTTGTTGCCGGCTCTGTGATTTGTTTCATTTTGTTCTCCGGCAAAATAACGGCGCTGTTTCCCGGCGTTGTGACTGCGTCCTCCGTAGGATTCGGGGTGTTTGTTTATCTCGGCCTGCTGGCTGTGGCGTTTGGCGTAGATATTTTCTGCGCGGTCAAAGGTATCCCGGTGCAGTATAAAGAATGCTTTGTGGGCAATATCCCTGCCGACGAGTATTTTTCGCTCGTGGAGAGCGGCGCAACGCTCGATGATATCCGTGCTGTGATGGCGAAATATACCAAGGCCAAGGAAGAAGCCAAAAAAGCAGAGGAAGCCCAAGCGGCAGAGGAAGAAGCAGCCAAGGCTGCCAAGGAAGATAAAGAGACGGCAAACGTTTGACCTGTTTAAAGGACAAAGAGCTGTACGCTTGTACGGCTCTTTTTTCATTCTTGAGTCTTTACAAAGCTTACTGCTTTGCGCAAGCTTTTAACCTTTTCATACATGCCGACGGTCTGCGTTTGGCCGGCGGGCGGTGAACAAGACAGGCAAAAGGAGCGATTGGATTGGCATACGCATGTACTTTGTGCCCGCGGCAATGCGGCGCAGACAGAGAAAGCCGCATGGGCGTTTGCAGAATGCCGCGCATGCCGCATGCGGCGCGCGCCGCGCTGCATTTTCACGAAGAACCGTGTTTGAGCGGCGAACGCGGCAGTGGTGCGGTGTTTTTTACAGGCTGTGCGCTGCGCTGCGCCTATTGCCAAAACGCAGTCATCAGCCGCGGAGATTGCGGCAAACCGTTGACGGCCGAGTCACTGCGGAAAATCTATTTTTCGCTGATCGAGCAGGGCGCGCACAATATCAATTTGGTAACCGCCTCACATTTTGCGGACGTTGTGGCGCAGTCGCTCGGGGATCTGCCGGTGCCGGTGGTATACAACTGCGGCGGATATGAGCGTGTGGAAACGCTGCGTATGCTGGAGGGCAAGGTGCAGGTCTATCTGCCGGATTTCAAATACATGGACGCCGCGCTGGCCGCGCGTCTTTCCGGAGCGCCGGACTATCCGGAAATTGCGCAGCGTGCTATCGAAGAGATGATTCGCCAGACGGGGGATTACCGCATGGATGAGGACGGTATGCTGCAAAGTGGCGTGCTGGTGCGGCATTTGGTGCTGCCCGGGCATCTCGACAATACATACGCGGTCATTGACCGCGTGCGTGCAATGTTTCCGCGCCCGGGGCAGGCGCTGTTCAGTTTGATGAGCCAGTATACGCCGATACTGGAATTGCCGCAATTTCCGGAACTGAACCGGCGGCTGCGCGAAGAGGAGTACGACAGCGCGCAATCTTATCTGTTCGACAGCGGCATCGAGGACGGCTTTGTTCAGGATCTTTCCTCTGCGGAAACGTCCTATATTCCTGCTTTCGACGGCACAGGGCTGTAAAAAACTACCCTCCCGGCGGCATACTATAGACAGGTATGTCACGGGAGGGAGTTTTATGCAGTTTTTGGATCAGACACAGGTATCCGTTTATTTGCGTGAAAAGCAAACGCATTGTGCGCTGTCGCTGCGCCAAACCGCGCAGGCATTGTGGCAAATCGACGCTCTGCAGCCGGATGATTCATCTGTCACGCTGCGCATGGCGGTTTCGGAATCGGCCGCTCTGCGGCATATGGGTGAAGTGTATCGGCGCACAGCCGCTTCCCGCAGCCGGAAAGTGCGGATCGGGTTTTCGGGCGATTTTTGGACGGCAGCCGGGTTGGCCGGCCGGCTCGGCATACAATGCGCCTCGTTTTTACCCATGGCGCAATCGGATATACTTGTCCTTTTACTTTACTCCGGATCGCTGCGCACTTCGCCGCCGCTTTGAGCGGCTTTTTTCTTTTTAACGGCATTGACCACAAGCACGACGGCCGCAACCGGCAGTGCGCAAAGAACGGCAAGCAGAATGTATTTCATCGGGATCAGTTCGTAAATGCCGTAACCCAGGATGGTCATGACGATCACGCGCGGCCAGATTCCGAGCAGCGACATCAGAAAATAGGAGGGGAAAGCAAAATCGGATGCGCCGAAGAAAAGGCTGCCGAAGTCAATCGGAAACGATGCAAACCGCAGTAGAAACACAAACGTAAAGCGCCCCTTGCTTTTCAGTTTTTCGAGCGTGGCGTATCCTTTTTTGCCGCGAAGCATGGCGTCCACTTTTTCGCCGCCGAGGAATTTCCCTAAAAAGTAGGAGATCGTCACTTCAATCGCGATGCCGGCGCAGTTGAGTGCCACGGCCACAGGCGTGGAAAATGCCATGCCGACGGAAATATATACGAGCGACGCCGGAATCACAAACACAACAGCCTTGACCGCATACAGCCCAAGCACCATTGCGCCTGCGGCCCAGATGCTTGGCGCTGCTTCGATGAGTTTGCGCACGTCAAGATGCGCAAGCTTTTCGTAATTGAGCAGTACAACAACAAAAATCGCCAGCGGGATCACGATTTTTAAGGCAGTGAGAAGAGTCTGTTTTTTGTTTTTCATGATGCGGGATCCTCGGCACTTGTGGTAAAGCGGGCGGTGATGGGCTCGCCCTTTTGCAGCCATGCGTTCATCGGCGTGACCGTAACGATGTACTCTGTTCCTGCATCCAGCGAGTCGATCGTCACGCTTTGCGTTTGCGGAATCGGCTCAAAATAATACTCGGCATACATGGTTGTTTCGGCCGTGATTTTTCCGGGATGCGAAGCGGGAGCAACCTGCACCTGATAGGCGTAGACGCATTCGTTGTCGTCGGCGCGGTCAAACGTCACACGCGCCGCATTGGGCGTGTCGCAGGCAACGCGCACGGCGGCGTCCGCGTTGAACCACGGCTTGCCGGCAATTTTTTTGCGGGCGGATGTGTATACGTATGTGGAAGGGTCGCCGGGCTTGTCTACCTGACGGATCAGCTGCGTGTCGGGATCGTCGGTGGTGGAGGGCGTTTTCATAAATTCGCCCGTCAATGCGTTGAACGGCATCAAGCGCACGCGGTTTTGCGCGTCGACTTCGACAATGGTATACTGTGCGGCGCGCCCGGCGCCGTCCGGAACCGTTTGG
>CAMOCU010000023.1 GCA_946610835.1 uncultured Clostridia bacterium
AAAGTCTGCGGCGGCAGCCGAATTCGGCGAACTGGAACGTATAGGCGCCGTCGCTCATCGCTTTGATCTTGGCGTCGAGACGTTCCTCGGCAGATTTGCGCAGCGCATTGTAATCGAACGCCATGCGGAAGTATACCTCGTTGATGATCTCCAGCAGATAAATTTCAAACTGCATTGCGGAGAAGAGCGGCCCATCGACCACCACGGTCAGTTCCCCCTCGTCGGACAGGCCGATCGTTACATAATCGCGGATCGGATGCCACAGGCGCAGGAACTCCACGTAATCGTTTTTGATAAAGCGAATGGAGCGTAAATAGTCGAGCTCTGCTTTTGTGAATCTGAGTGCGCAAAGATGATCGACCTGCTCGCTGATTTCCGCAGCCATTTCCGGTGTAAAAACAATGCCTTTGTTGCGGCATTTAAAATAGTATTGTCCGCATAGATCGGTGTGCTTGTGAAAAATCACCTGATCCATGTTGAATTTATACAGATCCGTATCGAGCAGAGAAACAACGATCGGTTCGAGTTTCATTTTGTCAAATCCTTTCTGGCTTTATTCAGGGATTCCTTTATTCCCCGCGGTTCATTGCACTCTCTTTATTCATCAAAATCATTCCAGCCCGGGGTCAAACGTCGGCATCAACTGCAGCTTGAACGCGTTGAGCCGGTGCATACGGTCGATTCGTTCTTTCTTTGCCGGATCCTCGATCACCCCTTCGCGGATATAGCGATCCAGCTCGGCGTAGGTAAAGCCGAGATTTTCCTCGTCCGTTTTGCCGCAAAGGCCGTCAATCGGAACCTTGTCCACGAGCACGGCAGGCAGTCCGAGCAGCCGGCCGATTGCTTTGACTTCCTGCACGGTTAGGTTGGCGCACGGGCTGAAATCGCCCGCGCTGTCGCCATAGCGTGTGGAGTAGCCGACCCAGTCTTCGGAAAGGTTGCAGGTGTTTGCCACCCGGCCGTTGTGGCTTTGCGATACGGCATAGAGCGTGGACATCCGAATACGCGGCGGCAGATTCTCACGGCTCTGCTTCGTCAGCTCGAACGGAATGTTTTTTGTCAAGCTGTCAACAGCATCTTTAATATTGATCACATAATGCCGGATGCCCAGATGCCCGACCAGCAGCTGCGCCATATCGATATCCGCCTGCTCGCCGTTGGGCATAAGCACGCCGATTACGCGATCTTTTCCCAGCGCTTCAACGCACAGAGCGGCAACGACGGAGCTGTCTTTGCCGCCGGAAATGCCGAGAACCGCGTTGCATCCCGGGCCGTTCTTTTCAAAGAAATCGCGGATCCACTGAACGCACTCGTCTTTCACTCTTTTTACATCAAATGTGTACATATCATACCTCCGTAATTGTTTTCGGAATTTCTAAGGAAGCGCTGATTAAATCGGGGTGTACGAGGGGGTGAGAGATTTTTTCGGCAGATTGTACAAAAAATCTGCCGGCTTGCTGACGCAAGGCAAGGATTTTTGGTGCAATATGACGGAAAAAGATCCATTCCTTCGTGCGCATCGGATTTAATCAGTGCTTCCCTAATGCCCGGGTTCTCTCCCCAGCATTTAAACACTATCATACTCCTTTTCTGTTTGTAAATAGATTTTGTACGAAACGCGGGGGAAACGGTACGAAAAAAAGGCTTGCGCAAAAAGCGAAAGCCGTTTATAGGGAAATAGACTATTTCTTCTTGAAAATATTGACGATGAAGTTAATAGCTTTGGACACGAGGCGCAGGATTTTTTTGGGCATGTTCGGAAATATCTCCACAATCTTCCGGACAATCGTTTCTTCGATGGGTTCATTTTCGCTGACAATAACGCGCAGTTTAAACGCACTGTAATCGCCGCTTTGCAGCAATTCGAGCATGCGAGCATACGTCACATCTTCCGGGTTGCCGTCGGGCGAAATATAAACCAGAGAAACTTTGACTTGTTCCATTGCAAGATGGCCATCGTATTCGGTCAGAAAATCCTGTCCGGTACCCGGCCGCAGCTGCATGTCCGCAAACACAAGCCGGTCAAAATAGATCAGTGTCGCGTCATCAAAATACTGTATAAGTGTCGGCAGATAACTGTATGCTGCGCCGTCCCGTACGACAATGTCACCGCTGAATGAGAGCATGGAGTCAAAATACGAGAACATAATCAGCGGAATACCATATCGCCGCTGGATTGCAACCGCATCTGTGTTGAGTATCGGGGCAATAAGCGTCCAGTCTGTGCGGTCATCCGGGAATGCATCCGGCGCAGAGAGCACGTTGGACATTGTCATGACATTCAGAAGCCTCGGACAGTCTGCAAAAGCATCTTCGCCGATTGCAGTCAGGCTGTGCGGAAGAATCGCTTCCTCCAGCACAGTGCACCCCTCAAACGCATGCGCGCCGATGCTTGTCACGCCGTCTGCCGCCACAACAAATTGTATGTCCTCTTTCCAGATCCAGTATCCGTAATCAGCAAAAGTATCCAACGAATACATCGTGCCCGTTCCGCTGAGCAACAATACGCCGGTTTCCTCGTCAAATGCCCATTGTACGTTTTCGCCGCATATACCGGACGTCGGCGTCGGCGGCTCTGTCAGATCACCGGATTGCAGCAGCGCAGGATCAATGCGCAGAGCCGGGCGAATGCCGTCCGTTCTATCCACACGCGTGCCATCAAATGACACGCTGTTCCAACACTCGGCACAAGTTGGCGCATAGTGTGGCTGTCCGTTTCTGCTGCCAATCCATCTTTGTCCGATCGTCCGGGTTATCCATGTCCCCATGGGCTGCCCGTTGACCGTTCTGCAGGTCGCTCCCTGACAGCGCGCATAGTCTGTAGCGGGCGCATTTCGTTGCTTGATATTCCATTCGGCCGGATCGAATACGTCCACTTGACGGTCAGCGCGTGTGACGCCGCATACCTCATAAGCAGACATCAGATACACCCGGTCCTCGGTATCTTCTCCGGCATACGGCAGGTATTGTTCCTCCACAGCGTGGTTGTCCAGTTGAGTAGACCGGATGCAACTCCATTGATAATCCGAAAACGCTTCGCGCGCAAATCCGTTTTCCTGTTCGCGGTCGGTTAACCAATGCCGAATAAAGGATGCGGAATACGCGCTTGCATAATCCGTACAGGTTTTGTCGCGATACCAAACATTATCCGGACTGATATAGTAAAACGGATTGAAAGCCTGCGCATCCACAACGTTCTGTGCAAAAACAAGACCGGACTGCGCATCCAGAACATTCCAGCGGATCGGTTGCCACTCAAACCAGTATTCCGTATCGCACTTAAAGCCGTTGAAGTACGTTTGCCAATCGTTTAGCGTAGTGGCGCCGTCACAAGAGTAGTCCGGACGGAATGCGCGAAATCGGACGCCGCGGTACTTCGCGCTGCCAAACGTTACATCCGTATACTGCATAAAATCCGACTGACGCATTAAATAATCCACATCATAATTCGGTTCGTTGCCGTATGCGCGCGAATAGTACCCGTAGGACTTCCATTCCAGCGGCAAACTGTTTAACGCAGCAAGGATTTCTTCGTCCGTTACAAGCGGCTGCGGGTACGATCCGAACTCAATCACATCGTTGTTCTGATAGGGTACCTCCGCCGCGGATACTGCGGATCCGACAAAAAATGATCCGAGCAGCAGTATACACGCAAGCAGCAAAATCAGCGTTCGTTTCATTTTGCGTTTCATTTTCTCTCCTCCGTATTCAATATCAGTCCGACCTCCGCTGTAAAGCAGTGATCGTCACATTTTAAATCCAGATAACCGTTGTATGTTTCCGCTGTACGACGGACGTTTGCAAGCCCGATGCCGTGATTTTCTTTATCCTCCTTACTCGAGCGGATCGTCCCGCCGCGTATAACGACTTTTTGTCTTACGGGATTTTTTACCGTCAGGAGCCATCTGTCCGAAGCCTCCCGGCCATCCAGTTCCACCATGCACGGCGCGCACGGTGCGCTTCCACGCACAGCGTTATCCAGCAGGTTGCAAAGAATGGTGCACAGATCAGGATTGGCCATTCCCCTCTCCGGCACGGTGCCACTGAAAGATATCCGAATGTTTTTTTCGGCAGCAGCAGCCGCCTTATCTGATAAAAGCGCATCCGAAAAATAATTTCCGGTTGTGAACGCATATCCTGCGGCATGCACTTTGCCTTGCAGATGCCGCACATAATCCCGCGCTTGCGCTGTTTGCCCTGCGTCCAAAATTGCTCCGATTGAAAGCAAGTTGTTTTCATAGTCATGCCGCAGAGCGCGAACACTGCGATTTTTTTCAACCATATCTTCATAATGGCGAATCTGTACAGCAAGCTGTTTTAACGCGTTTCGTTCAGCGCGCTGAGCCGCAAGATAGCGCCTTGCAATCAAAAGAACGCTGACACAAATCAGAGCCAGCGAAGCCACTTTCAGCGCAATGGAAACCTCAGTATGATAGGATGCATCCTGATTGAGCATACCGCTGTAATATGCACTCCAGTCTGCTGCAAAAACGGCGGCGGGAATCCAAATGGGCACATGATCCAAAAAATACGGAGGCAATTTTTGATTGGATCTGTATACGATCATTGCCAAAACGCATACAAGAACATCAATCAGAATACAAGCGATGTTTATATATCGCATGGGAATGAAAGAAACGAGATAATCTGCCGTTGCGCAGTACGTGAGCGAAAACAACAGAAATGTGCGTTTGCGGCTGTACTGCAGCGATGCATACGGGAACGCAACAGAGCAAACAAGAGTCCATGCCTCCTGTAACAATTCCACTGTTTGCGGCGCATGATGCGAACAAAACAAAATACCGCTTTCCACCGCCGCTGCTGCAAACAGCGCAGCCCAAACAGCGCCGCGCCGTTTCTTCCATGCATAACCGAACACACAGTGCAGCACCAGCGTGACCGCCGCCACACCGGTTAAGCACTGTAACAATCCGATCCAATACAAATTCATTCACTCATTTCAACAGCTTGATATATGCTTTGCAGAAAGCGCTGTACTTCTTCGGCCCCATAAAAACTTTTTCACCGTTCGTGAGTTGAATGATGCGCGAATCGTAACTGCGGATTTTACGCATATTCACTAAGTACGCCCGATGAACGCGATAGAAATCAAACGGTTTTAATTCTTCCTCAAATGTGGCAATCGTTCTCTTGCATACGACGGTTCTGTCTGCCAAAACAATCATACAATCCTTGCGCATGACTTCAATATACAGAATATCCTCCAAAGGAATAACTTCCGTTCGTCTATCACTAAGAACGGATAAGTAGTACTGCGAACGATACCGATCTATATAAGCGTCCAAAACAGCGTTCATCATCTCTTTATCTATGGGCTTGACCAAAAACCGGTACGCACGCACCTCAAACACATCATACACGATCTCGGGATATGCCGTTATAAAAACAATCGTTTTCTTTTCGCCGTATTTTTCAAACAGCGTGCGTGCAAATTCCAGACCGTCGATACCCGGCATTTTGTAGTCCATCAAAAACAAATCAAACTCGCTTTCCTGCCCCTGAAGCTGGTGATACGCATTGAAAGTTTTACACTCACTTTGTATACCTTTTGTCTGCAGGTACGCCTGTGTCAAATTCTTAATCTGATCGCATACGGCTCTTTCATCATCACAGATTGCGATTTTCAAAATTTTCATCTCCTTTGCAAATTATATCCGAATCAAGAAGCAATTGCAATATTTCCAAGACAAAACATAGCATATTTGACAGTTTAAAAAAACCTTTTTGGTACGAAAGACGTGTAAAACGGTACAGAAATCCGCATTCAACGTGTTTTCGGCACTTATTTTCCAACAGAAAGCCCCACCAAGAACAACATGGCAGGTGTATTATGTCCATATCTTTTTTTCATGCAATTCCGGCGCCTGTCCCGTATTCAAGCGTTTCTCTTCAGCCTGTTGAGCCGCACAATCCCTGTGTTCTGAACACAAAAATGAACAACCCCGGCGAATACGTTTTCGACAAAGGTCGCTCGGGTGTACTGTTTTGCAAAATGTGCCGGTTGCTGTTTTCGCCGATCCGGTGTTGTGAACCGGGATTGCGCTCGATTTATCGTACTGCTAAATGGCTTGGACGGATGATGATCGCGCTTTACTTGCGAAAAAGCAGCATTCTCTTTGTGTGATTTGACAAAAAGTCCTCGTGCATTTGCACAACTCAATGGAATCCGTACTTCCCCAGATGATTTTTATACATTCACAAGATCGTTTCCATACACGTCTTATACGGTGTCATGCCGAGCTTTTCATAGAATCGCATGGCGCCGGGATTGCAGCTCCACACATTCAGCGTTACGTTGTAGCAGCCGGCTTGGCGCGCAAAATCCAGAATATGTTCGTACAAAGCGCGTCCAACGCCCTGACCGCGAGCGCTTTCATCCACACAGATATCGTCAATATACAGCGTATCGACTTCTTCCATCAGTCTGCCGCCGGAATGCTGCAAAATGCAGAAGCCGTGTCCCAGCACATCTCCGCTATTGTTTGTGCAGACAAATACGGGCTTCCGGACATCTTGCAATATTGATTCTAATTCCTGCGCAGTATATTTTGTTGTCGGGCCTTTGAACAGATCCGGTCTGCCGGTGTGATGCACCATATTGACCTGCACCAGCAAGTCCAGAATTCTTGAAATATCTTTTTTCTCGGCATGTCGCACATTCAGCATCTGTTGATCCTCCGTTTTCTACATACTCCTTTTTCCAAAAGCCACAGCATCCCGGTTGCTGTCGTACGGTGCAGCCGAAATGATTTGCGCTCCTTACAGATTTTCCTTCAGTTCCATGTCGGCATATGCTGCCAGCATTTCCGGCATCGCGGTGTAATAGCACTCGCCGTTGTTCACCTTAGTAATCTCTTCCATGTCCACGTCCGTCAACTCGAAATCGATGACGTCAAAGATGTTTCGGATATGCGCCGCCCGGACGTGTGTCTGTCCCGATCCGGGATGCGGAAGTCAGCACGACCTGCTGGCTTTGCTGTTTGAAATCCGCACAAAACAATACCGTTCGCTGTTCAATGCCGTTCGCGGGGCGGCGATTGCCGCACAGGTCGTTCACAGCAAACAAAACAGAGGCCGGCCTGATGTTTTGTCTCCCCGTAGATTTAGGGAAGCACTGATTAAATCCGATGCGCACGAAGGAATGGATCTTTTTCCGTCATATTGCACCAAAAATCCTTGCCTTGCGTCAGCAAGCCGGCAGATTTTTTGTACAATCTGCCGAAAAAATCTCTCGTCCCCTCGCACACCCCGATTTAATCAGCGCTTCCTTAGATGAAAAAATGCCTTTTTCTTTTGGCAGACAAAAACAGATGTACGTAGATTTCCGGCGGATTTGCTTGACTTTTCAACCCTTTTCCTGTAGAATTTTTAAGAGGACAATCGTACAATTTGCGGCGAACGCCCTGCTTGAACCTGTTTCCGCGCTGGCAGCACAATTTTTTTGACACACGTTGGAAAAATGCCGATTCTGTCTTGGTGCGCGGCCCGAAAACAATCTTGCCTCGCCATCTGACCCCGAAATCGTACGAGCTTGTCCGAACCACCTCAGGAAGGAGACTCACTATGGAAAAGAAAATAATCAGCGCACATATCGGCATGCAGTTCGGCATGTCGCACGTGGAAGGAGCGCTCGCTTTCGGCGCCGAAATCGGCGCAATCTGTGACAGCAATCCGGATAATCTGCGTGCTGCCGGAGAAAGATACGGCATCCCGGCGGAAAAACAGTATATAGACTATATGGACATCGTCCGCAACCCGGACATTCAGATTGTAACAGTTGCCGTCCCCGATCAGCAGCATAAAAAAATATCCTGTGACCTGCTGCGCGCCGGCAAGCATGTCCTTTGTGAAAAACCGCTTGCGCTCACGCGCGAGGATCTGGAGGAAATCATCCGCGCCGCAGATGCGTCCGAAGCAAAGTTTATGGTCGGGCAAATCTGCCGCTTTACGCCTGCTTTTGAAAAAGCCAAGCAAATCATCGATGCCGGAACAATTGGTGAACTGTACTATGTGGAGTCGGAGTACGCACACGATTACATGAAGATTGTGGACAATTGGCGCGCCGATCCGAAGCGGCACGGCGTAATCGGCGGCGGATGTCACGCGGTCGACCTGCTGCGCTGGCTCGCCGGTGATCCGCAGGAAGTGTTTGCGTACGGAACACATCGCCTGCTGCCACAGGTGCCCTATGACGATGCAACCATCGCCGTGCTGAAATTCGGCGAAAATCTTGTCGGCAAAGTTTTTGTTTCCACTGGCTGTAAACGGGATTACACCATGCGCACCGTGATTTACGGAACCAAGGGAACCATTATCTGTGACAATACGTCGCCGACCATGACGCTGTTCACTGTAGGCGAGGATGAAATGGCGCACGAAGGTCAGACCATCGACATTCAGGTCAACAACCACAACGCCGCGCGGGAATTTGAGGTTTTTGCCGATGCGATCCTGAACAACAAACCTGTTACTATGGATGCGCGCGAAGGCGCAAAAACAGTGGAGGCGTGTCTGTCGATCGTCAAATCTTCCGAAACGGGGCAAATCGTGCATCCGAACTATAACTTTTAAGAAAAGCGCTGATTTTATGCAATAATGCCGCCGGAGCGTTTACACCCCGGCGGCAACTCCTTTAAAAAGCCAAAAAGAAACCGACCATCCTATTGGACAGCCGGTCTCAGAAAATGTCGGCGCAGACCTATCTTTCCAGGCAGCTTCCCGCCAAGTATTTTCGGCACGAATGAGCTTAACTACCGTGTTCGGGATGGGAACGGGTGGGCCCTCATCGTCATATGCACCGACTCAAAAACACCGAAGTGTTCTTGAGAACGTAAAGAATTATAGCACCCTTTTCACCAAAAGTCAAGTGTTTTTTTAAATTTTTTTCAAATCCCGAAAAAGAGTAAATTCCCAAAGTAAGTTCCACAGTGGAAGTTGCGGTGGAAGTTAGTGTG
>CAMOCU010000024.1 GCA_946610835.1 uncultured Clostridia bacterium
AAAGCCGTCGCCGAAATAATGGGACGTCCCCGCCTGCAGCGCCTTGCCGTCGTGCATGAGCGCTTCGATGGCGTAGGTATCCTCTGCGCCGGCGAATTTATCGCTTTCGGTCTTTTTACCTTTGACAACCGGCATGCACAGCTCTTCCTCGCAGAAGGACGCGTACACATTCAGCATCCGCTCCGTTTCCTCGACCGCCTCCGCAGCCGTGGCGTGCGCCGTGTGCCCCTCTTGCCACAGGAATTCACGCGAACGCAGGAAAGGACGCGTTGTCTTTTCCCACCGCACGACCGAACACCACTGGTTGTAAAGCTTCGGCAAGTCGCGATAGGAATGGATGATGTTTGCGTAATGCTCGCAGAACAGCGTCTCCGAAGTCGGCCGCACGCACAGACGCTCGGCCAGCGGTTCATTGCCGCCATGGGTGACCCACGCCACTTCGGGCGCGAAGCCTTCGACGTGATCCTTTTCTTTTTGCAGCAGTCCCTCCGGAATGAACATGGGCATATAGACGTTTTCGTGCCCCGTCGCCTTGAACCGCGCATCCAGCAAATGCTGAATGTTTTCCCACACGGCATAGCCGTACGGGCGGATCACCATGCAGCCCTTGACGCTTGAATAGTCGATCAGGTCCGCCTTTTTGACAATATCCGTATACCATTGGGCGAAGTCCACTTCCATGGAAGTGATCTCCTCCACCATTTTCTTTTGCTCAGCCAAAATGTTTCTCTTCCCCTCCGGAAGGCGCTCAGTGCTCCTCCACAAACTTGACGATGTCCGCAACGGTCTTGATCTTTTCGATCTCGTCGTCCGGAACTTCGATGTCGAATTCGTCTTCAATGGACATGGCCAGATCGATCACGTCCAGGCTGTCCGCGCCGAGGTCGCTGATCAGGTTGGAATCCATCGTTACTCTGTCCTCATCCAGTTCAAACTGCTCGCAGAGAATCGCTCTGATCTTTTCAAATACCATGACATAAACTCCTTAATTGTAATGATGCGGTCTGCAGCGCGGCGGACAAAGTTGCCGAAGCCGCAAACCAAACAGGGTTCACCTTGTAATATATTCACTATTTTGCATTTTGTCAAGTGTTAAAGGCGTTTTTTCGTGAAAAATTTTTATTTTTTCAACATTCCGGTCGATCTGTTTATCCTTCAGACCTCGCAAACTGTGCACACCGATGCGGCACAGTGTAATTTTGCCGGCGCAATAATGTAAAGGGATAATCCTTTACAATTTCGAGCTGCTGCGTCGGTTGCGCTGACCGCAGGATTGTTCTGAAACTGTTGATTATCAACAGTTTTTTGAATCAATGCGGAAAGCATCCTCAAGCCGTAAAGGCGTAAACCATTACAAATCGGTTACAGGATTGTCTTATTTTGTAATCAATTTTACGGTGAATACACATATTGGCCTTGTTTTGTGCGACTTTTTATAGAACGGCGCATGGTTCCGACATTTTTCCCAATTTATCTATTAAATTTGCGATTTATGTAGATGTTTTGCACAAGATTTATGCACAAGTTATCCACATATTGAATTCCTATATATCCCCATTATTCAGAGATGTAAAGCCGGATTGCATTACTTTCAGTGGATAACCCTGTGGATAATGTGGATAACTTTCAGAAAATCTATATTTTTCAACGCTTTTTTGTAAAGAAAAGAGCATTACAGCGCCTTATTTCGTTTTAGACATATTTTTGATTTCTCTTTCAAAAAACTTGCCTGAAAACATGAAAAATGTTGCAGAATTACTTGACTATACATTCGTTTGCGTTTATAATGATATACGTTAAGATGTATAGGAGGGAGTATACATATGAACAAGAAGACCTTGCTGAAAGTCCTTGCGCTTGTCCTGACTGCGGCGGTCGCATTCACTGTTGTACATTTTGCCGTGCTCGGCAACAACACCCCGGTGGATACCACCTTTACCTTTGCGCTGGAGGACGGCAACGCAATTCTCACGGGCGCCTCCGATCCGCTCAGCGGCGCGGTCGTGCTGCCGGACACGCTGTCCGGTCATCCCGTCACGGGAATCGGCGACGACGCGTTCAAAGACTGTGCAGACGTTACGGCGTTTTTCCTGCCGCAGACGGTCACTTCCATCGGAAGTTATGCGTTTGAAAATTGTACAAGCCTTGCGCAGGTGATCCTGCCCGAAGACCTGACCGAGATCGGCGAAGGCGCATTCTGGAAATGCAGCAGCCTTGTGAGCATGTCGATCCCCGCAGGTGTGACGAAGATCGGTTCCTGCGCGTTTTATAAGTGCACCTCGCTCGGCAGCGTAATCATTCATGGCGCCGCCACACCGGCCAAGGGCATTTTCAACGTTGCGCTGGACGTCGGCCAGACGCTCGCCGTCCATAACCCTGCACGCAATATTTTGGACAGCGTAAACACCACCTTGTACTGCTATGCCGGATCCGTGGCTTATTACGACACGATTCAGGATATGTACAGCAACTATGCGCTGCTGGATGACAGCACGCGCACAGCGTACACCGTGCGCTATATCGACGAATCCGGCGCAGAGGTTTCACCCGCGTGCACAGTCGCCGATCAGCCTGCCGGTATCCGTGTTGCCGCCGTGGCGATCCCTGTGGACGACGACACGCTGCAGTATCCTGCCGAACCGACGCAAACGGTAACTCTTTCCGAATCGGAGAACATCATTACATTTGTATATACGGCCGTGCCGGAAACAACAACCGAAACGACAACGGAACCGACCACAGCTGAGGAAACCACCACGGAACCGACCACGGCCGAAGAAACCACCGCGGAAGAAAGCACGACCGAAGAAACCACCGTGGAAGAAACCACGATCGAGGAAACGACCGCGGAACCGACTACAGTTGAGGAAACAACTTCCGAGCCCACAACAACAGTCGAGCCGACGACTGAGGAAGCGTCCACCGAACCGGTGCGCATTCCGCCCACACTGAGCGCGAAAGAGGGCTCCGGCGCGGTGCTGGATCGTGAGCTTGGCTATGTGTACGGTCTGGAACTGAATCTGACACAGGAAACGCTCGCATCCAAGTATCTGCAGCTGACCGGCGAGGGTCACCTCGAATACTCCGAAACGCTTCTCGGCACAGGCAGCACGGTCACGCTGATCAACGACATCGACGGCAGTGTTGTGGAAACATTCACGGTGATCCTGTTTGGCGATCTCAACGGCGACAGCGAGATCAACTCCAGCGACATGACCGTGCTCAAGGGCATGATCGTTGGTTCCATCCTGCAGTCGGATGATCCTGCCGCATTCTACGCGGCAGATCTTGCAATGGACGGCGCAATCAACGCAACGGATCGTCCCTCCATGCTCAGCATCATCTGCGGCGCAGCGGAATACAACCAGTCCACGCGCGAACTGGTCAGCCTTTAAGCGCAGCTTAACACAGCAGCCAATCGGCCGGCATCCCTGAAGAAGGATGCCGGCCGATTTTTTACGGTTGTGTAATTTGAAGGCAACACCGCACAAATCGTGGCGCACGCCTTGCCTGAATCTGTTTCCGTCATGCTACACAAAAATCTCTTGACTTGCGCCGGCAAGCCTGCGATCTTTTTGTACAACCTGACGAAAAAGCTTACTTCGCAATCCGCACACCCCAATTGTGCGGTATTGCCTTAAAAATTTGACGTGTTTACGCGAAAAGCTATGCGGCAGCTTTTTATCCGATCCCGCTCTTTGATTTTGCCGGGAGTTTGCGGCGCATTTCTGTATAGAAATGGCTGCTGAACAAAAGCCGCCGGCAGACATCACACGAAAAACGGAAATCCCTGCGGCGCGGGTTCCTGAAAAGTCAGCTGCTCGCCTGTGTCCGGATGGCGCAGGCTGATCTGCGCACACCACAGCGCCACAGACGGCGCGGCGATCCGGCTGCCGTACTTTCGGTCGCCGACCAGCGGCATCCCGCGCGAGGCGAACTGCACGCGGATCTGGTGTGTCCGCCCTGTTTCAAGTGTAATGCGCACGAGCGCGTACGTCTGCTCCCCTTGCGTGCGCACCCATTCGCGCACAAAATGCAGCCGCGCTTCACGCACGCCGCGGCGCAAACGCTTGACCGGGAAGGTTTTGTTGGAGCGGGGATCGTGATACAGCAGATCCGTAAAAGTTCCCGACGCGCCGGGATCTCCCGCAACAACAGCCAGATACATCTTTTCTCCCGTCTGTGCGAGCGCCTGCGTCCATTTGCCTGCCGCGCGCTGTGTGCGTGCGCACAGCATCACTCCGCCCACAGCACGGTCGAGACGGTGCAGCGCAAACGCTTCGCCGCCCAACTCCCGGCGCAGCGCTGCCGGCACACTGTCGTCGCCCTGATCCTGACTGAGCATCCCCGGCTCTTTTACACAGGCTGCGATCTCCCCGTCTGCATACAGTATCCGCATCAATAAGCCTCCAGCATCCGCAACGTCGCAAATTCGCGCACGCGGTCAAACACGATCCGGATGCGCTGCACGCGCAGTTCCGGGAACGCGCAAATGGTGCGATAGCCGATCGTGGTGCCGGAATGCAGCTTTTGCCAGCGGCCGTGCACTTCGCCGAGCACGGTAAACGCCTCGACACGCTGTCCCTGCTGCGCCACGGCCTCGCCAAGCACAAGCTTGTTGATGTCGTAATCATCCAGCAAATCAATTTCGATAAAACTGTTCTTTTCCGGCGCGGACGCCCAATATGTGTCCGCGCAGCCGTCCAGCACATTTTCCGCCCCCGTTTTGCCGTCGAGACAGCCGGAACAGGACATGGCGGAATCCTGTGCAAGATCTTCGCCGAAGTCAATGCTCAGCTGAGCGCCCACAGACAGCAGCGTTTCCATATCCTGCTTGCAAATGCTGCCGCTCTTGTCCGGACTGACGGACAACATCAGGCAGGCGTTGCCGCCCACCGCGGCGTACCAAACGTCCAGCAGTTTGCTCAGCGCCTTGCAATCGAATTGCTCGTCCTCGTGGTAGAACCAGCTTTTGCGCATCGGCAGCGCAACCTCCGCCGGATACCACAGCAGCCGATGTCCCTTGCGCAGTGTCTTTGCCCCGCCCGGTTCAAGATCCGTCATAGAAAAGCGGCGCGGGGGCTTTTTATCGTCGGGCAGCGGCGGCATGGGCGCGTAATAATACGGCACAACGCTCCATTCTGATTTGCGGCAATAGCCGACATAATTGCCCGAAAAGCGCACATCCGGGCCGCAGCCGCCGATCACAGCGTCCGGCTGCAAACGGCGGATCATGGCGTAAATGCGCTCCATATCCATCGTCTGCCGTCGCCCGTTTTTGCCCTCGCCGCACGTATCATCCAACCATACGCCGAACAGCGGCCCGTACCCTGTCAGCAGTTCCTGCAGCTGGGCGCAAAAGAAATCCTCGTACACCTTGCCCTGCCCGCAGCGCAGATCGTGGCGATCCCACAGCGCGATCCGGATGCCGAACTGTATTCCTTCCTCGGCGCAAAAGCGGGCAGCCTGCTGCACAATATCCGTCTTGCACGGACTGTATGCCACGGTATGCTCCGTTTCAGCGCTTGGCCACAGGCAAAAGCCGTCGAAGTGCTTGACCCACAGAACCAGCGCATGCATACCCGCAGCCTTGGCCACGCGCACCCACTGATGCACACGCAGCGACTCGGGCGCGAACAGCTCCGGGCTTTCGCCGCCGCTGCCCCACTCGGAGTCGGTAAATGTATTCATGCCGAAACACACCAGACCGTAAAATCCGACCTGCTGCCATGCAAGCTGCCGTGCGTCCGGCCGCACCGAAACGGCCTGTTGAATGTATTCTTTCATATCTCGTTCCTTTCACGAATCAGCAGCCGCAGATAGGCCGCCGTGTCCAGCAGCGGCCGGGGCGTCTGCACATTGCACAGCCGCACCAGCCACGGTTCCGGTTCGTCCTGCAGCAGACGCGGCGCACAGATCGCCTGCTCGTTGACGTCCTGCACAACGCCGCTTACCGGGCAGCGCAGATCGAACACGCCCTTGAAGAACTCCACGTCGCCCATCCAGTCCCCCGGCCGCAGCACGTCGCCCGGATCGCAAAGATTGAGACAGACGGGCTTTTTTTGCCGCCGGACAAGCTGTGCCGTTACGCCCAAGAGCGCTGTTCCGTCGTCTGATACGCGCACCCAGATGTGCTGCGGGCTGTACAATCTGCCGCTCATTGCAGACCGAAGTACCGCCGCGCGTTGTCAAACGAAATGTCGCGCACGATTTTTTCCAGCGTGTCGTAATCCGCCGGGTACAGCCCCTGCTCCACAAAATCTCCCAGCAGGCCGCAAAGAATGCGGCGGAAGTATTCGTGGCGCGGATAGGACAGGAAAGAGCGCGAATCAGTCACCATGCCGACGAATGTGCCCAGACAGCCGAGATTGGAAAGCGTGCGCATCTGCTCGCGCATGCCGTCGATGTGGTCGTTGAACCACCAGCCGGAGCCGAACTGGATCTTGCCTGAAATGCCGCCCTGCTGGAAATTGCCGAGCATGGAGCCGATCACATAATTGTCGCGCGGATTGAGCGTGAACAGGATCGTTTTGGGCAGCTTGTCCTCCACAGCCATGCTGTCGAGAAAGCGGGAAAGACCCGTGGCGACAGGCGCGTCGCCAATGGAATCAAAGCCGGCGTCGGGGCCGATCCGGCGGAACATTTTGGTATTGTTGTTGCGCATGGGGCCGATGTGCAGTTCCATCGCCCATCCTTTGCTGTCGTACTCCGCGGCAAGAAAACGCAGCAGCGCCGTGCGGTACATGTCGCATTCCTGCGCTGTGAGCGGCTGCGCCGAGGCCGCCTTGGCAAAGACCGCTTCGATCTGCGCGTCGTCCGCCGGCACATACGGCACAAAAGCAAACGCCTGGTCGCTCGCGCGGCAGCCGTGCCGGTCAAAAAAGTCTATGCGGGTGCGCAGCGCCGTTTTCAGCGCGTCAAAGCTGCGGATCGTGCTGCCCGTCACACTTTCCAGCCGATGCAGCCACGGCAAAAATCCGGGCAGTTCAACATTCAGCGCCGCATCCGGACGAAACGCCGGCAGCACCTTGCAGGCAAAGGATGCGTCGGCCGCAATTTTTTCGTGATACTCGAGCGTGTCCGCCGGGTCATCCGTTGTGCAGACACAAACCACACCGCTGCGTTCGATCAGCGCGCGCGGCGTAAAGCCGCCGGCCGCGATCCGCGCATTGGCCGCCTCCCAGATTTCCGGAGCGGTTGCGGCGGACAGCGTGCGGTCAATGCCGAAGTACCGCTGCAGTTCGAGATGCGTCCAATGATACATGGGATTGCCGATCAAAAACGGCATAACCTCGGCAAAGGCGCAGAACTTTTCGTAATCCGTTGCGTCGCCCGTGATGTATTTTTCTTCTATACCATAGGAGCGCATGGCGCGCCACTTGTAATGGTCGCCGGAAAGCCAGAGCTGCGCAATGTTGTCCGGCTGACGGTTTTCATAAATCTCCTTGGGTGACAGGTGGCAATGCCAGTCAAAAATCGGCATTCCTTCCGCCGCAGCATACAGCCGCTTCGCCGTTTCTGTGTACAGCAGGAAGTCCTTATCCATAAATGTGCGCATTGTTTCCACTCCTTTTTTATTCGTTGATCGGGGTATGATCGGCCGTCGGCATGGCCTGCTTGCGGCCGCTTGTGCGGCGGCAGCATTCGGGAATCACCGATTGTGCCTTCGGTTCTTTTGCCGAATTCGCATCTTCTTTCCCACTGTATTGGAAGTATCTTTATTGACTTCTTCTGTCGCGGATGACCTCGCGCACGCCGTCCGCAAACGAATACGCGGGCACAAATCCCGTGTCCGCTGTCAGCGCGGATAGATCAGCACACAGATAGGTCACACTGTCCGGCGCAATCGGCCGCGCACCGTACAGCGGCGGCGCAGCGCATCCGGTCAGCGCACGGATCTGCTCGACATATTCGCGCAGCGGTCGGCAAACGCCGCTGCCGACGGGATAAATGCCGCCGTCCCGGCCGTCCGCACACAGGCTGTACAGCGCACGCGCCGCATCACGAACGTACAAATAGTCCCACATCTGCGTGCAGGCAGTCAGCGCCGGCGCCCGGCCAAGGCGCATCGCGTCCACACACGCGCTCACAAGCGTACCGGGGCGATCCGCGCCGCCGTAAACGCTCAGCACACGCGCATGCACATGCCGCATACCAAGTTCGCGGCAAAGAATCCGGCTGAGCGCACCGGCAGCCAGCTTTGCGCTGCCGTATCCCGTGCGCGGAAAAGTCGGCGTATCCGGCCGCAGCGCGCTGCTGCACGGACCGTACTCCGCCTGAGAGCCGACAAACAAAAAGCAGGCACAGCCGAGTGTATGCGCCAGACGCGCCGCATCCAGCGTATAGCGGATATTGTCCGCCTGCATGGCCGTTTCGTCGCGCTGTGCGCCGTAGGTTCCGCCCCACGCAAGATGCACCAGCGCGTCGCATTCGTGCGCAGGCCGCAGCGTGTGCAGATCCGCCAGATCGCACGCAATCACCGTACAGTGCGGCCGCGGCGGCAGCGTGCGTCCGCCGGGGCGCGTGACGGCCAGCACATGCGCGCCACAGTCCAGCGCGTATTGCGTGAGCGCCTCGCCGATCATGCTTGCGGCGCCCGTGATGCAGATTCGTCGGATTCGCATATCAAAAAGTCTCCACAGGGTCAATATATAGATTTTGCAGCAGCTCCTCGCGCGGCAAGAACGGCGCCAGATCCTCCAGCGGCGCGGAGACCATCGTTCCGTCCGGCAGGCGTCTGGAAGCCGCTTTCGGCTCGAAATTCTGATCCCGGGACACGATCACTTCGCAGATCAGGCTGCCCTCGCGGCGCAAAATCCCGTCCAACTGCGCCATTTGCGCGTTGGTGCGGATCGCGTAATAGGGATACCCGTATACGCCTGCGAGCGCCTGCATGCTCGGGAATTCGAGATCGCCGGGGCTGTCCTCGCCGATGCCCACCAGCGGCTCGCCGAAAAAGT
>CAMOCU010000025.1 GCA_946610835.1 uncultured Clostridia bacterium
CATGTGTGCGCCAAGCAGGAGTTTTTCCGTGCGTCGCTCGAACCGGGCGAGGCAGTGCGTTCGCCTGCCGTGTCTGTGTGCTTTTACGAGGGCGGCAATGCGCTCAAGGGATTTGAATCCCTGCGGCAGTGGGAAGTCGACTGCGTCTGCCCCGAGCAGCTGCGCCCGATGAAGGGCTTTGTGATTGCCAACGAATTTTCGACCCAGACGTGCGACGACCTGATTGCGCGTGTCAACGCGATTCCGGACGATGTGATGGCCGAAACGGACTATTTCTGGATGGACGCCGGATGGTATACGTATAGCGAGGTCTGGCACGGCGGCGTCGGCAACTGGACGGCTGATCCGGCACGCTTTCCGCAGACACTCAAGCCGTTTGCCGATGTGGTTGCGCAAAAAGGAAAGCGTTTTCTGCTGTGGTATGAACCGGAGCGTGTGCGCGAGGGAACGGCGCTGCATACACAGGGCATGCTCCACGAGGACTGGATCGTGCAGATTGGCGACGATCTTTTGTGGAATCTCGCAAACGACGATGCATGCGCGTATCTTGAGGATTACATTGTCCGTTCGCTGTTGGAAAACGGCGTAACGATGTATCGGCAGGATTTCAACTTTACGCCGCTCGATTATTGGAAGCAGGCGGATCGCGCCTTTTACGGCGGACGGCAGGGAATCTGCGAAAATCATTATGTCACCAATCTTTACCGCTATCTGGACACCCTCTGCACCCGCGTCGACGGGCTTATAATCGACAACTGCGCGAGCGGCGGCAAGCGGCTCGATCTTGAAATGGTGCGCCGCAGCGTGCCGCTTTGGCGCAGTGATTACAACTGCGGCAGTGCGGACGGAACGATCAAACCGGATGTGCTTGAGGCGACGCAGTCCATGACATATGGTCTTTCCTGCTGGCTGCCGTACAGCGGCACCAACCAGTACTATCACTCCACGTATGCCGTGCGCAGCGCGATTCTGACGCATTTTTCCTGCTCTGATCCGGATCCCGCAGCATACAAGGCCTATGATACCGTGCGCGGTTATATGACCGAGCGCTATTTCCCGCTGACCTACGGCGGGACGGATACGCGAAAAATTCTTGCCATGCAGTTCGGCAGCGAATCCGCCGGCGCGGCGCTTGTATATGTGCGCGAAGATGTGAAGGCGCAGTCGTACTGCCTGCGGCTCAACGGGCTTTGCGGTTCCCGCACATACACGGTCACGAATATGGACGACCCGTCGTTCCGCGCAACGGCAACCGGACAAGAGCTGATGGAGCGCGGCATTGCACTGCCGGTTCCCGAAGCGCCTTATGCCGGCGTATATTCCTACACGCTGAGCGAATAAACAAAGCGAAAGTCCGGCTCAATCGGAATTGTATCGGGCGATTTTGCCCGTTCCTGCACAAACGATCAACCGCCGTTCCCTGCTTTTTTTACAGCAGGGAGCGGCGGTTGCTTTGGATAGGATCGCTTTCGATACGGATTACTGTGCGGTGCAGGACTGCACCCAGGCGATGAAGTTTTCATCGCTTCCTCCGGTGCGTTCCGCCTGGACGTGCTGCTGTCCCCAGACGGTGGCGAAATCCACGGATTCTACGCCGTCATAATTGTCCAGCGCGAGCGCCAGATTGACCTCAGTGGACAAGGACATGTCGCTTTGCGCAATGCCGGTGCGGATGCGCCAGTATTTGGCGACATTTGCCGTTTGGAATCCTTCCTGCGCGGGAAGCAGATAGTACAGCGGCGTATACATTTTAAGCCGTGTTTGCACGTCGACGCCCAGTGCGTCCTGCTTCTGCAGATCGTCCGCGTAGGCCTGCGCGTATTCGTTTCCGAGATCGGCGAGGATTGCGGCGAGGTCCGCGTCAAAGTGTGCGCCGCTGCCGTCGCCATAACCGAACAGCGTGTTTTCGCCCTGCCCGGCGTCGAGCTGGTCAAACGCGCCCAGCTGTTTGGAAGCCGTCTTGCACGCCTTGGCAAAATCAGCGATGCTTGTGATTTTTGCCGTGTTGGCAGCCGCGTCATAGGTGATCCATTCGCCGTTCGCATTCAGCGCGTCGATATAATCCTGCGCCGTTTCGTAAGTGCCGCTCAATTGCACGCCGCCGGATGTTTGTGTGCGTGTAATCTGATCCCGCTGCGTATAGTCCTTGCCGTCCGCAGGCATGGAAGGCATTTCGCCATCCGGCATGGAAGGCATTTCGCCATTCGGTATAGAAGGCATTTCACCGTCCGGCATGGAAGGGATTTCACCGTCCGGGCGGTTCATGCCGCCGGGAAATGCGCGGCTTTCCTGTTCGCCGTCTGTCGGCGGCTGCATTTGACCGTTTCCGGGGAAAGTGCGGTTTTCGCCGCCCTGTCTGCCCATGCCGAATCCGCCATTGCCGGTGCTTGCGGATACGTTATAGGGGAAGGTCGTGTCGGCAAGGAAGTTGTTCAGCGAATCTTCGATCACACCGATCATGTATGTGTAATAACTTCCGGAGTCGGTCGAATCGAGCGTCAGTGCGTTGCCGTCCGCATCCTGCAGACCGAGCGCGTTGATCGCCGCGGGATAACTTTCGGCCAATGCGTCCGAAATTGCCTGCTCTTCATCGGACAGGCCGCTGCGCGTGCTGCCGAGCATCCATTCGTATGCCGCGTCCGCTGTGTCCAGATTCGTGATCGGGCACCAGTCCATCGAGCCGCAGACCGCATCACTGACGCCTTGTACCGCGCCGATTGCCTTAAACAAAGCAAAAACAAATTCAGTCTGTTTTGCAGAAAAAATTCACGGTAATTTAACATGTTTTTTCGCCTGCCGCGCGTTGACGCGGCAGACATTTTATGCTATACTAAATCTAAGTATAAATTGTGGAGTAGTGCGCATGGACATAGTATATTGGATTCTGTGCGGCGCGGCGGCTTTGGGGATCGTGCTGCTGTGCGTGCTTGTGCACGCGGTGCGCAGTCTGTCGCAGCGGCAGGACGATCCGTCTGAAAAGCTGGCGATTCTTGCCGATCGGCTCAGCCAGACAGGCGCGGGCATTTCGGACGAATTTGAACGCAATCGGCGCGAGCAGCTGCTCTTTCAGGAGAATCTGCGCCGCCAGACTCGCGAGGAGCTGGGCGCGATGGCGCAGCAGATCGAGGCGCTGCGTGCCGACAATTTTGAGCAGATGCGCCGCATGCAGCGCAGCAACGAGGAAAAGCTCGAGCAGATGCGCGCCACGGTGGACGAAAAGCTGACTGCCACGCTCACAACGCGGCTGGACGCATCCTTCCGGACGGTGTCCCAACAGCTGGAGCATGTGTACAAATCCCTTGGCGAAATGAAGGAGCTGTCCGGCAGCGTGACGGAAAACGTGACCGCGCTCAATCGTGTGCTGCAAAACGTTAAGGCGCGCGGCACATGGGCAGAGGTGCAGCTGCGCGGTATATTGGATCAAACAATCCCGGGCATGTACGTCGAAAATTTTGCACCCGATCCCGCATCGCGCGAGCGGGTGGAGTTTGCCGTCCGGATTCCATCGCAGGACGGCGCGGAAAGCTATCTGCCCGTGGATTCCAAATTTCCGATGGAGGATTATGTGCGATACTGCGATTACACCGAATCCGGCGATGCGCAGGCGGCTGCTGCTGCCCGTAAAGCGCTTGAAACGGCTGTGCTGCAGCAGGCGCGCAGCGTTTCAAAGTATATCCGTGTGCCGCACACAACGCCCTTTGCGATTCTGTATCTTGCCACAGAGGGTCTGTATGCCGAGATTCTCTCCGCACGCAGCGGCGTTGCCGAACGCATCCAGCGCGAATGCGGCGTCATGCTTGCCGGCCCTTCCACGATTACCGCGCTGCTCAATTCGCTGGCTATGGGATTCCGTGCGGTAGCGGTCAATGAAAAGGCGGGCGAGGTGCGTGTGCTGCTGGCCGCCGCGGTGCAGCAGTACGAAAAATTCGGCGCGGTGCTGCAAAAGGCGCGCAACAAAATCGACGAAGCCGGGCGCACGCTCGACGAGGCGCGGGATCGCAACCGGATCATTGCCGGCAAACTCAAAAGCGTTGAGCAGATCGACGCAAAGCAGGCGGATGCTGTTTTTGGAATAGAAAGTAACGAATGACGATAACGAATGAGGACAGAAAGAGGTGCGAGCGTATGATCAAGCATCAGGATCTTTTGGCGCAGATGACGCTGGAGGAAAAGGCCGCGCTGTGTGACGGTGCGGATTATTGGCATCTGAAATCTATGGAACGGCTCGGACTGCCGCGCATTATGGTGTGCGACGGACCCCATGGACTGCGCAAGCAGGACGCCGAGCACAAAAACGGGATCGGGTTGGGCAATTCTGTCCCGGCGACCTGTTTCCCGACCGCATGCACCACGGCATGTTCGTGGGATCCTGCGCTGCTGCGCGAGATGGGCGCGGCACTGGGCGAGGAATGCCTCGCCGAGGGCGTGTCCGTTCTGCTCGGCCCGGGAACCAATATGAAACGTTCTCCGCTGTGCGGACGCAATTTTGAATATTTTTCCGAGGATCCCGTCCTTGCCGGCGAAATGGCGGCTGCGTGGATCAGCGGCCTGCAAAGCAAGGGCGTCGGCGCGTCGCTCAAGCATTTTGCGGTCAACAATCAGGAAACGAGGCGCATGACCGTTTCGGTGGTTGCAGACGAGCGGACGCTGCGGGAGATCTATCTTACGGCGTTTGAAAAAGCGGTCAAGCGCGCGCATCCGTGGACGGTGATGAATGCTTATAACCGGCTCAACGGAACATACTGCTCCGAAAACGAATGGCTTGAAACACAGGTGCTGCGCCGCGAGTGGGGATTCAAAGGCGTAGTGGTTTCCGACTGGGGTGCGGTCAACGACCGTGCCGCGGGTGTTCAGGCCGGCAATGATCTGGAAATGCCTTCCTCTGCCGGCGTCGGAACGGCGCGGATCCTCGAAGCGGTGCGTGCGGGAACGCTCGACGAGGCAACGCTCGATCAGCGTGTGGACGCAATCGTCGATCTGATTTTGCGTGCCAAGGAAAACCGCAAACCGGACGCCAAGGCAGATCTTGCCGCACAGCATGAAATTGCCCGCAAGATTGCCGAGCAGTCCATGGTGCTTTTGAAAAACGAAAACGATATTCTTCCCCTGCGCCGGGATGAAAAAATCGCCGTGATCGGCGAGATGGCGCACCGTCCGCGGTATCAGGGCGCAGGCAGTTCCCTGATCCGTCCGACACGGCTGGACAATGCGGTGGATACGCTGCGTCGGCGCGGCTGCGATGTGCTGTACGCCCGCGGCTACCACAGCGAGCAGGACGCGGTGGATACGCAGCTGCTCAACGAAGCGGTTGCCGCAGCCAAACGTGCCAAGACGGCGGTTGTGTTTGTGGGCCTGACAGACGATTTCGAGTCCGAGGGATTTGACCGCGCACACATGTCGCTGCCTCGCTGCCACAATACGCTTGTGCGCGCCGTGACGCAGGCCAATCCCAATACGGTCGTTGTGCTGGCAGGCGGCGCGCCGACAGAACTGCCGTGGGCGGACAGCGTGCGCGGTATTCTGAACAGCTATCTCGGCGGTCAGGCCGGTGCGGCAGCCGTGGTCAATTTGCTGCTCGGCGACGTCAACCCTTCCGGAAAGCTTGCGGAGACGTATCCGATTCGCTTGTCGGATGCGCCTTGCGTGGCTAATTTCCCCGGTAACCCCGCCACGGTGGAGTACCGCGAAAGTATTTTTATCGGATACCGCTATTACGACACCGCGGGCAAAAAGGTGCGCTTCCCCTTTGGCCACGGGCTGTCGTACACCACGTTCCGTTACGCCGACCTGCGGCTTGACCGCAGTGAAATGACGGACAGCGAACGGCTGACGATTTCCTTCCGGGTCAAAAATACCGGTACGCGCGACGGCGCGGAAGTGGCGCAAATCTACGTTTCCGACCCGCAAAGCACCATCTTCCGTCCCAAAAAGGAACTGAAGGCATTCAAAAAAGTTTTTCTCAAGGCGGGCGAGGAAAAGCGCATCACGATCACGCTCGGCAAGCGGGCGTTTGCTTATTACAACACGCTGATTCACGACTGGCATGTGGAGAGCGGCGATTTCGAGATTCTTGTGGGCGCCTCCTCGGCGGACATCCGACTGCGCGAAACGGTGCATGTGCAGTCCACGCGTCCCGATGCGCCGATTCCGGATTACCGCGAGAGCGCACCGGAGTATTACACGGGCGCGGTTCAGAACGTCAGCGATGCGTCGTTTGAAGCGCTTCTGGGGCACGCGATTCCGCAAAGCACGCACTCGGGCGCACTGGGCATGACAAGCAATATTGAAGACGCGGCAGGCACCAAATGGGGCGGCCGCATCCACAGGGCGGTCACGGCCGTGACCAAGGCGGTGGATAAGGGTGATTCCGGGCTGGCGCAGTCTGTCGCGACCCAAACGCCCATCCGCAACTTCGTCGCCATGAGCGGCGGCCTGTTCAGCGAAGAAATGGCAGACGGATTTATCCAGATCCTCAACGACGACAAGCCGCTCGAAGGTGTGGGTAAGATCGCCAAGGGCGTGCCGAATCTCGTGCGCAATCTCGGCGATTTCCTGAAAACCATTTGATTGTTATACAGACTATCGAATACACGGAGGATAATGACAATGCGAAAGTATATGCGGATTCTTCTGGCGGTCGTGCTGTGCGCGGCAATGCTGGCAGGGACGGTTTCCGGGGCCTTTGCCGCGCCGGAACGCGCACCGTTGCAAGTGGGCGTGGTGTCCGACATCCATTATTTCGCCGAAAAAATGACCGGCAACTGGTGTGACGCGTTCATGCAGTGGCAGGCAAAGGATTTCCATGAGCGGTACGAAACGCCCGCACTGCTGGATTCCGCGCTGACAGCGCTGGCGGCGCATGCCAAAGAGAACGGCATGAAGTATGTTCTGCTGCCGGGTGATCTGTCGGCCAACGGCGAATATGATGCGCACGCCGAACTCGCGCAGCGGCTCGAACAGTTCGAGCAGGAGACCGGTCTGTCGGTGATTGTCATCAACGGCAACCACGACATCAACAATTACAATGCGTTCACTTTCGAGGGCGGGCAAAAGCGTTCCGCACGCCGCACAACGCCCGAAGAATTCCGTGAACTGTATAAAAATCTCGGATTCGACCTTGCGTATCATACCTTTATCCCCAAATCGGGCAAGGCCGGCATGTTGTCCTATTCTGTACAGCTGAACGGCGGATACCGCTTGATCGTTCTTGATGTGTGCCGCTATTCCGCCGATGTTTCGCCCAAGGGCAAAGATTACGCGGAAGTGGGCGGGCAAATTACAGACGAGCTGATGCAGTGGGCACTCGATGAAATCGCAGACGCCAAGGCAAGCGGCGAGGCTGTCATCGGTATGGAGCACCACTCCTTGGTGGAGCATTTCCGTCTGCATACCGATGTGTTCCAGCCCTTTACTGTGGACGACTGGCAGGAGCGCGCTGAAGCGTTTGCCGATGCAGGCCTGTCGTACATGTTGACCGGGCATCTGCACGATGTGAGCGTGTCCGACCATGTGAGCGACGAGGGCAACGTTCTGTACGACGTGAGCACGCCGTCGCTGACGGGATTCCCCAACTATTTCCGCGAGATCTGTTTCGACAATACAGGCGATATTCTGACGGCCGACGTGCAGACGTTTGACGTCGATTGTGTCAAGCCGGTGACGATCCGCGGCGTGGAAATGGAGCAGCCGTTCCGTTACTATTCGTTTAACAAATCGTACAAGGGCACCATCAGCGATCTTGCGCTTTCCGGGTTGACAGAAATATTCAACAAAGTTTTCGGCTCGCTGGAATCGGACGGCAGCTTGCTGACCGCGCTCAAAACGGGATTCAATATCGACGTGCAGGCGCTGGTCGAAAAGTATGTGCATGTGCGTTTGGGCTCGATCGACATTTTTACCGAGAAAAATGTGATGAGCTTCCTGGATGATCTTGACAAACAGGTTCAGGAGAAGATTCTCAAATCCCGCACCGAAACCGAAGCGCTTGTGCGCCGGATCGTGGACAAAGCCGTGGCGTTCCGCGTGTCCGATCTGCCGTGCGACAAGTATCTGGATACATATGGCTTTGGCCATACATCCGGTCCCTCGACACTTGAGGATGCGGCTTACAGCACGCTGGTCGATCAGTATGAGGGCAACCAGACGCTCGAGGATGACCCGTTCCTGCAGGATGTGGTGAATTATTTCCGCAATTCAACCGGCGGCGAGGATTTCGCACGGTATCTGTATGAAATTGTGCTGCAGGATGTGTTGGAGGACACGCTGCTGTCCAAGCTGCAGCTCAACCTGGACACGCTGTTTCCGAGCGGCACGCTTGGCCATGTGAGCATGAGTATGTTCGACGGCCTGCTTTCACTGGTGCTGCGCGGGGACAAGAGCTATACAAACGTTCTTAACGCCATTCTCGGCCTGGGCATATTCCCGGAATTCGAAGACATCGATTCCGCCGCGGCGTATTTTGCCGCGCAGGTTGCCACACCTGCCCAGATGCAGGCTTGGGGTGAAACGATCGCCTTTATGATCGAGGATCTGATGGTGGATCACGGCGACGGCGAGGATCTGACGCGTTTGCTGGTGCCGACCGTGCGCACACCCGAAGCAACGCAGGCAAACGACCGCCTGCCGACGCTTGTCACGGTGACGCCCGGCGAGGACGCCGCGACAAGCCGCACGATCAGCTGGTATACTAAATTCAGCGTGACCGGTTCCGATGTCGAACTGGTGCCGTACAGCGAAAATCCGTCTTTTTCCGGCGTGCCGACGCGTTCCGGTGTAACAGGCAGCTGCACGCGGCACGACCGCGCTTATCCCGGTG